>CANDFN010000027.1 GCA_947384015.1 uncultured Clostridia bacterium
ATACCCCCCCCCCGTCCACTTTGTCAAGCGTTTTGGGGTTGCTTGAACATTTTTTTACATTTTAATTGCTTAATATATAATATTTTGTGTTCTAATTAGCAAAAGTATAAATAAAATTAAATGTCTTAGAATAAAGATTCAAAAAATGTTTATTTTAAAAACCACACTAAAATCTGTTGCCAAATTTTATTTTGATGTGATATAATTTATAAAGGAGAAAGTTATGTCAACCAATAATCAAGATTTAGTAGAATTTAATAATATTTGTGATGAATTTATTGCTGGTAAATACATTTTAGCAGATATTAAAATCGGTTCTTTATTAAAATCAATTGCAGAACACGAAAAAATTAAAAATATTATTGCCTCTTGCACAGAGAAATTTGACTTTAACACCGAATACAAGAATAGTGTTAGTGAGGATGAAAAAGGCAATCTTACCCTAACCCTACCAGAAGAAGAAACCGAACAAGTTGCATTTATATTTAGTTTACTTTATAAAATGGACAATAAAGATATTTCTTTTTACGATTTTCTTTCTAAATTCTATCACGAAGACGGTGAAGAAGCTGGAAAAGAATTTATCAATTTCTCTAATGCAATTATCGTTCCTTTTAAAGAAGCAATAAACAACATGTATTCTAGTAGACATTTTGTTGTATCTTCTAACGAATATAAAGCCAACTACTTTAACAAGATAATGAGCACAATAAGGCTTATTGTAAACAACATGGAAGTTTTTCGCTTAAAAGTTAACGAAAAAGAAGAGTTTACCCTACTTTTAAATTCTTTATACATAGCAAGTGAAAACAACGATAAAAAACAAGTTTTTGCCTTAATGATTGGTTTGGACTATTTTACAAAAGTAAATAAACGTGCAAGAAATGCATACCTTTCTTTAGAAGAATGCTTTGCTAATAACTAAAATTTAAAATCCCCCGCCTTTGCGGGTTTTTTGTTAAAATAAAAATTTTTAATAAAAGTAAAAAATTTTAATAAAAATATGTTGCTTTTTTTTATTTTTTCATATATAATAATATAGTCGCTGCATAAAACATTGGTTTAGATATGGCACCATCGCCAAGCGGTAAGGCAAGAGTCTGCAAAACTCTCATCACCAGTTCGATTCTGGTTGGTGCCTCCATCCTTATTTTAAAAAATTGGCTGGACATGCAATAAACCATAAAAATATGCCGGTGTGGCGAAATGGCAGACGCAAGGGACTTAAAATCCCTCGGGCTTAACCGCCCGTGTCGGTTCGACCCCGACCACCGGCACCACACAAATAAAAAAACAACCGTTACCGGTTGTTTTTTGTTGTTACTATTAATGTTGTTTACACTCCAACACCACAAACTTTGGTTATGATTACGAATTCTTTTAATAATTCTTTTTGCGTTTTATTTAAAAGTTTTATTCTTTCTCCAGATTTCCAATTAGAAAACAGTTTTAAAGATTCTCCGTTTTGCGCAGGTTCTATTTTATTACCCAAACGTTCATATATCTCTTTTAGCGCCTCTATTTCTTCTTCTCTACAATCTTTATAAAATTTTGAAACATCTTTTATATTATTAGTAGGTTCTATTATTCCATAGCCATATGTTACACCCAACATGTCCGCATGCGCAAGTGCCATATTGTAAATAAATTTACCCAATCCTAACCTTTGAAAATGTTCCCTAGTTTCAAAGGCAGAGATAAAACAAGATTGAGCAGTTGGTCTGTAATCTATTGACGCCACATGATCTAAGCCACAATCCTCATCATACAACCTAATTGAACAGGTTGCTCCTTCCACACAAGCACACAAAAAAGTTTTATTAGCACTTTTTATATACACTTTTTTTATTGGAATATTAGGCACTATCTCTTTTATTTTTTCTTCCAATTTCTTTAAAGATATTTTCATATTAATACTATATCACACATCTTTAATGTTTTCAATAGATTTTGAATTTTTATTACTAATCTTAAACATAATTTGATATTGACAATAATCTTAGCAAGTGCTATAATTATTTATATGAAAAGAAAAGTTTTAGACATTTGGGCTATTGAAACCGACCCAAACGAATTATATACAGCATTAGCACAATTAAAAACTGATGTAACCATATTTGAAAATGTTATATGTGAGTTTAAAATTGGGGCTCATGTTTTGCAAAATAGACAATTTGGCACTGTTATTTATAGTGAAGAAAGCGACACTATAATCCTATTAACGCGTGGAGGGAAAGCAACTGTAGCACAAGCTGAAAAATATTTAGAAGAACATAAAATTGATTATAATAAAATTGTATTTATTAAAGACACCACCCCATATAAAGATGCCGAATGCAAAGACTATTGGTTTGCGCGTGACAAATATGTGTTAGACGACGCTTTAGACAACTCTTTAAACAATGGCGTTAAAGATTGCGAATATGATGCAACAATAAAAGCAAGTATCACCTTTAGATATTTAGGCAAGAATGAAAGAAAATACCAACTTCTAAAAATACCTTTTAAAGGGATGTTAGAATTAGACGATAAATTTATTCTTATAACAAACTCTAAATACAATAAAAATATTACACCAGACGTTGTTATAGATACTCTAAACAAAAAAGGATTTGAAACAGGCATAACTGGTTTAAGAGAATATATTTAAAGCAGCTTGCAAATTTAAGAGCTGCTTTTTAATTAATATATTTTTATATAAAAATATTAAATAAAATTAAAAATATTTCTAAATTTTGTTGACACTGCCCTAAATTTATGTTATATTAGTATTGCAATCGTTATGGGAGTTTAGCTCAGTTGGTAGAGTACCTGCCTTACAAGCAGAGGGTCATAGGTTCGAGTCCTATAACTCCCACCACCCAATTCGGTTGCATTTTATTTGTAATAACAAATAAGTTTTGGGAAGAATATATTAATATAAATTTAGTTTATAAACAAACTAATATGCGGGAGTGGCTCAGTGGTAGAGCGTTGCCTTGCCAAGGCAAATGTCGCGAGTTCGAATCTCGTCTTCCGCTCCAGATAAAGTTCAGCAATTATGTTGAGCTTTTTTAATACACGGAGAACAATGAAAGATTGTAAAGATTTTTATAATGATAGCGCTCAATTATGGGCAGATAATTGGTATGAGAATAACAGTTTATTACCTTATTTAAAGGCTTTAATTAATTACACCAACAAAAAACATCCAAAAATATTAGATTTAGGTTGTGGTGCTGGGTATGAGAGCATGCGTTTGAATAGTTTAGGTGCTGATGTTATTGGAATTGATTTTAGCGAAAAAGAACTTGAAATTGCAAAAAGCAGAAACCCTAATGTAAAATTTTTTGAAAGGGACATATTACAATCCTACAAAGATTTAGGGAAATTTGATGGAATTGCATGTATTGGGGTTATTGTTCATTTTAAAGGAGCCAAATTAAAAAAAATTTTTAAAAACATGTGCGAAGTTTTGAATAAAGATGGGGTTTTACTTTTAGTGTTTAAAGAGGGAAAAGGTTATCACTCCACCTCTGTTTACAACGGTCAAGAATATGAAAGAAACTTCGTTTATCATACAAAAGAAAACTTAATCAGCGTAATGAATGATGAGTTTTATTTTGTTGAAGATCTAATCTCTAATGATGATTGTAAATACTTTATCTTTAAGAAAAAATAAAAACATTTTTGTTTTATGTAAATAACAAATATTATATTCAATAAAATTGGACATAGAAAAAACCACAAACAGTTTGTGGTTTTTTCTTCTTATTTTTTTGATGTTCTAGACTTTGTTGTATTTCTTGATTTATTACCAGTAGGCTTGGTTTGTGTGGCAGAAGACGCCCTATTGCTTATTGCACTTGCATTGCCAGAATGAGCCTTTGCCGAACTGGCTTTTGCAGAGGTTGCACGCGCATTAGCGTTTTTAGTTGCAGTAGCTTTTGCACAACATTTACCACCACAAGCACGAGTTGAGCACCCGCGTGTTCCACACGCCTTTGAACAGCAAGCTTCTACAGAACTAGACTTTGTAGTATTGGTTACTGCTTTACTACTTGTAGTTTTTGAAGCTGAATTGCTTTCTTTTAATTTTGAACTAGTTGAACTTTTAGTGTCTGCCTTGTTCTTTAAAGCTTTTGAGCTATTTGCCATAGTAGATTTTTCCTTTTTATTCTTTTTTAAACCAAACATTGTTTCTCCTTTTTGTAGTTACCTACAGCCTTATTTTGTGCAGTATTTTAAAAATAATACATTTTATGACATTTATTGCAAAATAAAAAACACCCCAATATATGGGGTATTTGCTTAGATATATACATTTTATATTGAATTACTCTACCGACACAATATAATAGTAAACAGGTTGACCTCCAAACACAATAGAGATGTCTACGTCCGGAAAACGCTCTTCTAATTTTGCTTGTAAAATTGTAGTATCTTCTTCTGTTACGCCATCACCATAGAACAATGTTAAGTTACTAGAATCTTCGGTTATTATTTTAGAAACTAAGTCAACTGTAGTGTCGCCTACATCTGCGCCAGTGGTAACTATAGACTTTTCATCAAGACCCATAATATCACCCACTTTAACATCTATACCATCTACATTAGTTGTGCGAACAGCATAGGTTACGAGACCGGTATGAACATTAGAAATAAGTTCCAACATATTTTGTTCATTCTCTTCAGCCGAACAATTTGCGTCAAATGCCAATGCTGCACTTATACCCTCTGGAATACTTTTAGTTGGTATAACTATTATATTTTTATCTGTAATATCGTTAGCTTGATGAGCTGACATTATTATATTTTTATTGTTTGGGAACACAAAAATATTTGTTGCATTTACGCTATCTGCTGCAGTTGCAATATCGTTTGCGCTTGGGTTCATAGTTTGTCCACCACTGATTACATAATCCACATCTAAATCTTTAAACACATTATTAAGACCTTCACCCGCTGCAACTGCTATCATACCGAATTTTTTAGGTTTTTCTTTTTCTTGCTCTTTACGAATTTTGCGGTTTTGTTCTAGCATATTTTCAATTTTTACACCATTCAATTCTCCCAATTGAAGAGCATAACCTAGCGCACGGTTAGGTTCGTTTGTATGAACATGAACTTTTATTAGTTGTAAATCACCAATACAAAGCACACAATCGCCAATTTCCATCAAACGAGAACGGAGCATATTAATGTCCGCATCTGTTGTTTTTTCGTATATGTTAATTATAAAGAATTCGGTGCAATAAGCGTATTTAATGTCTGCCAAAGAGTTAAAGTTAACGTGGAATTCCTCGCTTGTAACATCTTTTTCTACATTGTCTACAAATTTTACTTCGGTCATCTCTCCAGTAAGAGCCTTGTAAAAACCACTGAATATGTAAACTAAACCACGGCCACCAGCGTCTACAACACCAGCTTTTTTAAGCACAGGTAGCATGTCCGGGGTTTGTTGAAGCACTTCTTCACCATATTCTATTACCCCTGCGAAGAAATCTTCAAAAGATTTTGCACGAGCTAAAGACTTAGATTTTTCTGCCATAGCCTTAATTATGGTTAAAATTGTGCCCTCTTTAGGAACTGTAACCGCTTTATATGCCTTTTCAGAGCCTGCCTGTATTGCTTTTGCAAAGTCTTTAACCATAATTTCGTTTTCACAAGACATTAAAGTAGAACAGATACCCTTGATAATTTGTGATGTTATAACACCACTATTACCACGTGCACCCTTTAATGCACCACGGTTAAAAGAAACACAAATAGCTTCTATTGAATTATTTTCGCAAGCAGTCATCTCTGCAACTGCACTCTTTAGTGTTAAACTCATGTTAGTGCCTGTATCGCCATCTGGAACTGGGAATACGTTTAAAGCATCTATTGTTTGCTTATTTTCTTCCACAAGAGAGAAAGCGCTAGAAAACATTTTTCGTAGCGTTGCCCCGTTTATTGACTTATTCATTTTATTTTATCTCCTATAATCTTACATCGACTATATGGACGGCAACCTCTTTGACAACCATACCTGCAAAACGTTCAACATTATATTTAACGCTTTGCCTAATGCTATCCGAAACCGCCTGAGCTGAAACACCACTGTGCCTCATAACCACATAGACGCCAATATTCATACAATCATTTTCTAGGACAGTTATTACCACCCCGTTACGAGAGTTATCTAATGAATCACCCTTGAAAAAACCACGTTGGGGAACTAATCCAACAACGCCAGCACATTCTAGCACTGAAACAGCAGCAACCTTGCTTATTGCACGTTTGCTGATTGTTATTTTTCCAAATGAATTAAAAGTTGCTAAATTCATTAATTCTCCATTTCTATTATAGTATATAATTTTAAATTAATCAAATAATTTAACATATTTTTTATAAAAATACTTGCGTTTTTTATTTTTTTATGATATGATTAATCAGTAATACGAATATACCACAGGAGGTTTTTTATGAAAGTTTGTGAAATTTGTGGTAAAGGACGCACTTTCGGCTGTAATGTTAGCCACAGTATGCGCCATACAAACAGGTCTTTTGGTGCCAATCTTCAAAAAGTTGAAGTTGAGCTTAATGGCAAAAAAACAAAAAAATTGCTTTGCACTAACTGCATTAAAACTTTAAAAAAAGAAGCTAAGTAATTATTGCCATTAATATTGTTTTTTATAATAATAAATAAAAAATATGCTCCATTTTGGAGCATATTTTTGTATATGCAACCTATCTTAGTTATTGTTAAACAATCAGCATGATTGTTTATTTTTTACACGCCATTATTTGCATATGTTTTGAAAAAAGCTATTATGTAAAGCTATTATCTTTACACTTAGCAAAACATTCTGGCGTTAGTTGATAAACTTCGTTACAAACCTCATCAATAAATTTCCTATCATGAGACACCGTTATTATTGCTCCATGATATTCTTTTAGTATACTTCTAATAACTGGCTTAGAAAGCGGGCTTAAATTTCTAGTAGGTTCATCTAGCAATAAAACATTATTCTTTTCTACAATAAGTTTTAGTAACAGGAGTTTTGCCTTTTGACCTTCACTTAAGTTTGATATTTTTGCATTCATCTCATCTGCTGTAAATTTTAAACTTCCCAATACAGTTCGTGCATTGTAGTCCATATTAGGAAACGTAATTTCTTCAACTGGTGTTTTATTATAGTTTAAATTTTCATAATAATTCTGAGAAAAACAACCAACTTTTAAGCCCTGAACCTTTTGCATTTCCTTAAAAATTTCTTTTATCATCGTTGTTTTTCCAGCCCCATTTTTACCTATAATTGCAACTTTTTGGGGACCACAAACCTTAAAGCAAATGTTTTTACAAAGAATTTTACCACCCGCTTTTAGTTCTTTTATATGCAAGTTTAGAACTTGTTTTTGTTGCGGGATACAAATAGTCTTATCTACAATTAGTTTTATAGCTTCTTCCCTTTCTGGGATTTCGGTTAATTCTTCATTTTCTAAGCGAGTTTCTTGCGCCTTGACATTAGCCATTTTCTTTGCCAAAAGTCTACCAGAAATAGGGTCCCTTATAGCTTTATTAAGTGCATTTTCCACCTTTTGTTTTATTTGCATTATCACTGCTTGTTTTTTTGCTTTTACACGTCTTTCATTAAGTGCAATTTGCGTTTGCTTTGTTATAGACAAATTTCTATCTGCAACATACTGCAAATAGTTTGTTTTAGCCAAAGTGTGCCTAGGGGAAGACTTTTTAACAAGTTGCTCTATATGCAAAATTTGGTTTGCACATTGTTCTAACATAATTTCATCATGTGATATGAATATTATTGGATTATTATATTCCTTTATAAATTTTTGAAGCCAGTTCAAAGTTTCTATATCTAAATCATTTGTTGGTTCATCTAACAACAATGCGGTAGCCTGATTTAGTAACAGTTTTGCCAGTTGTAACTTTATTTTTTCTCCGCCAGACAAAATACTTATTTTAGGATTCTCTTCTATTAACCTATCTACATTTAGCAATTTAAAATACTTGTCTGCTTGCGCAAACTTTTCATATATAGAAAATTCTTCTTCGTTCGTTTCTTCGTTTGTTATAAGGTAATCCACAACATTATAGTTAAGCCATTTATTTGGCAGTTTTTGTTCTAGCAACCCAAGTTTTTCATCCAACATATAAATTAATCCAGAAACCATGCAATAATCTGTAATTAAGCCTTTATTGAAAATAGCCTTTAATATGGTAGATTTACCATTGCCTTCTTCTCCAATTATTGCAAGTTTATCCCCTTTATTAACAGTCAATGTTAGATTTTCAACCAAAGTTCTGCCCTTGTTTGTTTTTATTGTTACATTATTTAATTTTATCATCCACTCCTCCTAAATTTGTATTTCATTTTAAAAGAGTTATCATTTTCATTTTGCACCTCCCATAGAAAAATAAAAAAACTTATGAACAAACATCATAAGTCAATTTACAAATACAAATTTAGAAAAATTATTGGCAATTAATTATTTACGTAGAAAAATAAAAACGATTAACTGCTGATTTATAAATTGACTTTAGATTTGAATTTAATTTAATCATTTTTATCTCCTATATTTTTTTGTTATTATACTACTACAAATTTTATTTGTCAATATATTTAACATTTATTAATTATTTTGTCATAAAATAGAATATGAAAATTTATTGTTGGAAAGCCCCAAAAGCGCTAGGTTTCTTATTAAAGTTAATTCTAAAAAAGCAAATTTATTACGTAGGCAAATAAAAAAAGAGAACGTATTCTCTTTTTATTATTTAAACAAATTTATACCAGCAAGAAATTGTTGGATCGTTTTTATTGTTCCATTTTCTTTTTATAATTATTTGTTTTAGGATAAGATCTATCATTCATAATAGACTGGAGCTCTTTTACTAATTTGGTTGCATTTTTATCCAGATCTTTTGGCATTTCGCCTTTTAATGTAACAACTAAATCTCCATTACCTAAGCCCCGTAAGTGTTTAATACCCTTACCGCGCAATGTATAGGTTGTATTAGATTGTGTTAACGGTGCAATATCTATTGTCTGTTTGCCTTTTAGAGTTGGAATTTCTATTTTACCACCTAATAATAAAGTTGTTATTGGAGTGTAAGCATCCACATACAAATCATCATCTTTACGAACTAAAAGTGCGTGCGGTTGAACACGAATAAATATGCGTAAATCTCCTGGCACACCATTATTAGATGCAGTGCGATTTCCTTCTCCTTGAACGCGAACAACTTGGTCATTATCTATGCCGGCAGGGATTTTTACCTTTATTTTAGCATTAACTGTTTTTAATCCGCTTCCTCTACAAGTGACACATTTATTTTTTACCACCTTTCCTTTTCCGCCACAATTGCGACACACACCAACCGTTCTACTAATACCAAACAAACTCTGTTGAGTGTATGTAACCTTTCCTGAGCCATTACACTCACTACAAGTTACATAATCGCTATCTGATTTTGCACCTGTTCCATGACAGTCTGGGCAACGCTCTCTACGATTAACGGATATCTCTTTTTCTACACCAAAAGCAGCCTCCTCAAAAGATATTGTAAGGTTTGTTTCTATGTCTTCGCCTTTTTCTCTCATTTGTGCAGAACCAGCGCGTCCACCACCGAAACCAAACATATTTAATATATCGTCAAAACCGCCAAAGCCCCCTTCAAAGCCGCCAGAAAAACCGCCTCCGCCAAAGCCTTGTGGACCATCAGCCGAGCCAAATTGGTCGTAATTAGAACGCTTAGTTTTATCGCTTAAAACCGAGTATGCTTCGTTTATTTCTTTAAACTTTTCTGCTGCTTCTGGGGTTTTGTTTAAGTCTGGATGATATTTTTTTGCAAGATTTCTATATGCAGATTTTATTTCGTCATCACTAGCCGTTTTACTCACCCCTAGTGTTTCATAATAATTGTTTGCCATAATATCCTTTTTATTTTATATTACTATTTTTATAAAAATAACTGAAAAATAATTTAAACGCAACAAATAATGCTCATAGCATTATTTGTTGAATTATATTATCCTTTTTTAACTTTGATTTAAATTAAAGGTTGATTTATTACTCTACAACAACGTTAGGGTCGCCACCATTATTGTCGTTACCACCATTAGGGTTACCGCCTAAATTGCCATCTTGAGCTGCTTGTTGATACATCTTGCTAAAAACCGTGTTGGCAACATTCATAAGGTCTTCGTTTGCCTTTTTAAGCTCGTCAAGATTTTCACTATCTAAGTGTTTTTTAGCCTCGTCACAAGCGTCAGTTAAAGATTTTTTATCTTCCTCGCTTAGTTTATCTGCATTATCTTTAACAGTTTTTTCTATATTTAAAATTGCAGCATCTAAACCATTGCGTGTGTCTATAACTTCACGTTTCTTTTTATCTTCTTCTGCAAATTGTTCAGCCTCTTTAACCGCTTTATTAATTTCGTCTTCGCTTAAATTTGTGCTTGCTGTGATTGTTATTTTTTGTTCCTTATTTGTGCCTAAATCTTTAGCACTAACATTTACAATACCGTTTGCATCTATATCAAAGGTAACTTCAATTTGTGGAACACCTCTTGGAGCTGGTGGAATACCTGTTAATTGGAAACGTCCTAAAGATTTATTTTGAGCAGCAAATTCACGTTCACCTTGCAAAACATTTATCTCTACACCGGGTTGGTTATCTTGTGCAGTTGAGAAAATTTGGCTCTTTTTAGTAGGAATTGTTGTGTTGCGTTCTATTAATTTTGTGCATACTCCACCTAAGGTTTCAATACCCAATGATAATGGTGTTACATCTAACAATAATACATCTTTAACTTCGCCACCTAAAACACCTGCTTGAATTGAAGCACCAATTGCAACACATTCGTCTGGGTTAATACCTTTAAATGGTTGAACAGGAAGTTCTTTTGCCAAAGCCTCTACAACACAAGGAACACGAGTAGAACCTCCCACCAACACTACGTTGTGGATATCGTTTTTGCTAAGCCCTGCATCTTTTAAAGCTGCGCGTGTGCAAACTAAAGTTTGTTCTACATAATCTGCAATCAAACTTTCAAATTTAGCACGGGTTAAAGTATATTCTAAGTGTTTAGGACCAGTTGCGTCAGCTGTGATAAATGGCAAACTGATTGTAGTTTGAGTTAAAGTAGAAAGCTCTATTTTAGCTTTTTCAGCAGCTTCTTTTAGACGTTGTTTTGCAAGTTTGTCGTTTGTTAAATCTATACCTGTTTCCTTTATAAACTCTGCAACTAACAGTTCCATAATTTTATTATCAAAGTCATCACCACCAAGCCTTGTGTTACCATTGGTTGAAAGCACTTCAAAAACACCGTCACCAATTTCTAGCACCGATACATCAAATGTTCCGCCACCAAGGTCATACACTAAAATCTTTTGATTTTTTCTATCTTGTTTATCTAGACCATAAGCAAGAGCCGCTGCTGTTGGTTCGTTAATAATACGCAAAACTTCCAACCCTGCAATTTTACCTGCATTTTTAGTTGCTTGACGTTGACTATCGTTAAAGTATGCTGGCACGGTAATAACTGCTTGTGTTACAGGCTGACCCAAATATGCCTCTGCATCTTGTTTTAATTTTGTTAAAATCATAGCACTAATTTCTTCTGGACTATATGCTTTATCGTCAATTTTAACCTTGTAGTCAGTACCCATTTCGCGTTTAATAGAAATTACGGTTTTATCTGGATTTGCAACCGCTTGACGTTTTGCAACCTGACCCACCAATCTTTCGTTATCTTTAAAACCTACAACACTTGGTGTTGTTCTGCTTCCCTCACTGTTTGGTATAACGGTTGGTTGACCGCCTTCCATAACAGATACACAACTGTTTGTTGTTCCTAAATCTATACCAATAATTTTACTCATAATTTACTCCTTTATAATTTTGTTTAGTTATTTTTCATTTTTAATAAGCTTATCCACATAGGGATGTTTTTTGTTTGTTCATCTTTTGAACTTGCTCTACCATGCCCAGTGTATAAGTTTTGATAGTTTTGTTGTTGCAACTTATTTAAACTTTTAATTAAGTTTTCTTTATTGCTTGTGGGCAAATCAATTCTTCCAACCGCTACTGAAAACAATGTATCGCCACTGAACAAATATTTGTTGTTGACTATATAGCACATGCCATCTATAGAATGCCCTGGTGT
>CANDFN010000028.1 GCA_947384015.1 uncultured Clostridia bacterium
GTTAAGGTTAATGGCCAAGATATTCAAATTATTAATGTCCATGGAGTGTGGAATAAAGACAAAACAGATGACGAAAGAACTCTTGCACAATCAAAATTCATTTTATCTCAAGTAAGAAAAGATTTACCTTGTATTTTGGTTGGAGATTTCAATTCACAGCCTACTACGAAAAGCATTAAGATGATTGATAAAAAATTCCGTAATCTTATAAAAGAATATGGAATAACCCGCACTCGCCCAACCTTTGATGATGGACTTGATGTTGGTGATATTGTTTGCGATTATATTTTTGTAAACAACAAAGTAAAAGTTAATAATTTTATTGTTTCTAAACAAGTCGTTTCTGACCACTTAGCATTAATTTTAGACTTTGACATAAAAGAATAACAAGGATATATGAATTACTTAGATTTAGAAAATAATATTATAAAAGCTTTAGAAAATGCCATGATTTGCAGTTTTGCCACAGTCAACAAAAAAGGTGAAGTATCAGCTAGAAATATGACAATTGTAAATGATGGACTAAAAATTTATCTTCAAACTGATAATACTTTTGACAAAATTAAAGACATAAAAGAAAATCAAAACATAGCAATAAATTTTGGTGCATATTCAATTAAAGGCAAAGCCAAAATTGTTGGTCATCCAACCATTAACCAAACATATATAGACAAAATGAAAGTTAAGCATGAATATACTTATAAACACTATACCAATTTAGCAAACGAGGTATTAATTGAAATTACCCCTTTTTCTGCTAAAGTTTGGGGAATTGATTTTGAAAAAAAGATAGAAAATCAAGAAACAATTACTGAAGTTAATTTTATTAATAAAACTTATAAAACCACAGTTTGCGACAAGATGTAAAAAAGAAGGTTACACCCCTTCTTTTTTTACATTGGTTATTATGTTTAATTTATGTTGTTCTTTATTTATGTTAGATAAATAGCCTTTTACCCTAGAATGCAATTTATACAAATGATGCGTTGCAACATTTGCCTTGTCCGAATTTTCTCTAGTTATTGCAAGTGCAGTAAGACCATTGTCTAATTTTATAACAGCCCCAATAGGTAGTATTTTAACAATCTCTCCTTCTACCTCGTCCCCCAAATTTAAGGAGGTAAAAATTTCATCTTGAGGGTTTGCTTGAAGTTGCTTTAAGCCTACGTCAACTCTAGAATAATCGGTGTTAAAATACAACACTTTAAATGTATATTTATTATTTAGTTCTATAACTTCCTTTATAGAATTAATTCGGTTATAACTAGCATCATTAATAGACAGCTTTGCCTTTGCTCCGTTTACAAGCATTACAAGCGCATATTTATCTTCTATCTTTATAACAGTTCCTTCTATTTCTTGCCCTATTTCTATAGGTTCTATTTTGTTGCTTTCTAAAAGTTTTGTGCTACAAAGAATTGACTTTTTTATATTATCTAATTCTATTACAACAGCTTCTATTTCACGTCCGTTAAAATCCTTTTTGTTTGCAAATTCTTGTGCTGTGCATTGAGAATATGGCAAGAACACTCTATAACCCATAAACTCTCCAATTACGCCAGAATTGTTAATTTCTCCAACTTTAAAAGTAAGGACACTGCCCACTTTTAAACTCTTTAACTTTTCTTTATCTGCTATGGCTTTATTAACACCTGCATGTGTTAAAACCAAACAACCTTTGTCATCAATCTTTCCGGTTACCATAACAAGTATTGCATCCCCAAGTTTAAAAGCACTGTCTAATTCTTCTTTAGGGAAAACTCCTTCTTTTAATCCACCCAAAGCAACAACAACTTCTTTTTCGCCGATCATAACAATAGTTCCTGTTATGATATCTCCTCTATTATATTGTGTCATATTAATATTAAAATCTGTCATCTTCATTACGCCATCTCCTGTTGTTTTATTGCCTTTTTTGACACTTTTATCTTTTCTTTTTTTACAGAATTTTCTTCTATTAAAGCATTCATTTTTTCTATTATAAGGTTAGAAAATTCTTCCAAATAATCTTTATCTTTTTTTCTTGTAACATCTGGATAAATAGGTTTACCTATATATAGTTTTGTGCGACGGAAAATTTTTATTTTTCTATCAAACATCATTGGAATAACTGGCGTGCCTGTTCTTATGCTAAACATTGCCACACCCTCTTTTGCAGTGCCGTCCTCAATCTTAACAGTTTTTGCACGTGTGCCTTGTGGGAAAATCATAATATTTTGTTTTTTATTTATTGCAGAAAATACCTTTTTTATAGCAAAAGTATCTGCACTGCCTCTATCTACTCTAATTGCACCTAAACCATCCATACATTTGCTTAAAAATTTATTTTTATACAACTCTTTTTTTGCTAAGATTCTGTGCTTTTTATTAAAAATTATGTCTATCATAATTGGGTCCATATTGGACATATGATTACAAGCAATAATGTAATTTTGGCCCTTTAAACTTTTATAATTCTGTTTACCTATCTTCTTTATAGGAAAAAATAAAGTGCATGGTATAATTAATATAGCAATAGCAATATAAAACAACATAAAAATCCTTTTAATCCAACTTGTTTTTTGAGGCGATTGCAGCATTAACCCCAGCCAACACTCCTGTAGACCAAGCAATTTGCAAATTAAATCCGCCTGTTAAAGCGTCCACATCTAAAACCTCACCCGCAAAAAACAAATTCTTAACCAATTTACTTTGGCATGTCTTTGGGTCAACCTCTTTTACATCAACCCCACCAGAAGTAACAATTCCTACATTTATATTATCTAATGATTTTATAGAAAAGTCAAATTTTTTTAAGCCCAATATCAAAGTATTTCTTTCTTCCTTATTAATCTCGGCAAGTTTTTTATTGTTTAATTTTGTTTTCATTATAAAATAATCTATAATTTTAGAAGGCAATAAAGAATGTAAGTAATTTTTTAAATCTTTTTTTGCATTTTCAACAAATTCTCGTTTAAACTTTGCTTCTAACAAAGCCTCACTAAGGGCTGGTTTAAAATCTATATAAACCTTCACCCTACTTAAATTGTTTTTATTTATTAGGCTAGACATTGATAGAGCAATAGGCCCTGTTAGTGAATTGTAAGTGAACAATAAATCTCCAAACTGGCTATATTTTTTATTTTCAATTACAGCACTTAAAGTTACATTTCTTAAACTTAAACCGTTTAAGCTAGACACATCTTCCTTTACAACTATTGAGCACAATGCAGGCTTGGGTTCTGCAATTTTATGACCAAACTGTTCTGCAATTTCATAGCCAAATCCAGTAGCGCCAGTGCCAGAATAGCTAAGACCTCCAGTTGCAACAATTAAACTATTACAAGTGTATTCAATCCCAGATTTACACAATATATTGAATTGCTGTTTTTGTCTATAAATCTTTTCTATTTCTGTATTTAAAGTTACTTTTACATTATTGTTGTTAAGGCAATTTACCAAAGTTTTTATAACATCACTACTTTTATCGCTTTCAGGGAAAACACGATTTCCGCGCTCTGTGCGTGTTTTTAACCCATTATTTTCAAAAAACTCAATAGTATTTTGTGCAGTAAAGTTATTAAGTGCACTAAACATAAATTTACTATTTGTAACAATATTGTTAAGATGTGTTTCTACATCACTATTGTTCGTTAAATTACACTTACCTTTACCTGTTATATATATTTTTTTACCCAATTTTTCGTTATGTTCTATTATAGCAACTTTAGCACCTGTATATGCCGCATGAATTGCAGCCATCATCCCTGCAGCACCGCCCCCAATAACAATTACGTCATACTTATTCATAATTATAGTCTACCACAAAACTGTTTTATTGTAAATAAAAAAAGTGAGTTAATCACTTTTTTAATCTATTTAAAAACTTAATTTCTTTTGCAGTTAATTCTTTATATTCTCCTCTTGAAAGACCTCCCAAACGGATTTCGCCTATTGCCACTCTTTTTAAAAACTTAACCGAGCAGCCAACGGCCTCAATCATTTTTCTTATTTGGCGGTTTTTACCTTCAGTTATGGTTAATTGCACTTTACAAGCGTTTTCGTTTGCTTCTAATAACTGAACACTACACGGTTTAGTTGTATAGCCATCTATTTCCACACCTGTAGACAACTGCTTTATCTCCGCTTTACCAATAACACCTTCCACATTTGCAATATAAGTTTTTTCTACATTACTACTAGGCTTTGTTAAAATATTAGCAAGCTCTCCATCATTAGTTAAAAGCAACAAACCTTCGGTATCATAATCTAGCCTACCAACAGGATATACTCTTGTGTGAACAGCTCGCATTAAATCCATTACCGTTTTTCTGTTTTTATCATCAGCCGCGGTTGTAACATAACCCTTTGGCTTATGAAGTTTATAATAAACATAGTTTTGATTTACTTTGATTGGTCTATTATCACAAGAAACAATATCCGTTTCTTTAACATCAGTAAAAAGCAAGGTGCACACCTTACCATTTACCTTTATTTTACCTGACGTAATCAATTCCTCAACCTTGCGTCGGCTTCCTAAACCAGCTTGCGCTAAAAATTTGTTAATTCTCATTAAATTTTTCTTCCCATAATAGTTCACTAACAGTTAATGTATTGCTATCAATTAGTTTATCTATTTTATTAATTGTAAACAATTTTAAACTTTTTAGCAAGCGATTATCAAGAGAAATATCAATTTTACCCACCTCGCTACCTGCATGTGCATTATCTAAGCACACTTTATATTCAAGTTTTAATTTGTCAAACTCATTTTCTTGTAAAGGATATTCAAAATCCTCATCAGTATATAAATACAATCTTGCATCTTGTTCATTTATATGGTATTCGTTATAAATTTCTTTATCTTTATCTATAATCTTAACCTTATTATAAGCTTTATAACTTGTATTTAACAATTCGGTGCTTTCCTCAAACATTGGCCCGCAATTTAGCACTACACATATTGTTGTAAATCCATCACGTTCACAAGCGCTTACTAAGCATCTACCCGCCTTATTAGTAAAACCTGTTTTTACACCACAACAACCATCCAAACTTGTTAACAATCTATTTTTATTAGTAAGATATCTTTTTTCACTTTTATTGGTTGCCTCTATTTGATATGTTTTACTTGATACAATCTCTTTAAAGATTGGATTGTTTAAAGCATAACCTGTAATAAGCGCTAGGTCGTAAGCTGTTGTATAATGATTAGGATTATCTAATCCATGCGGATTTGCAAAGTTAGAGTTTGTTGCACCTATTTTTTTTGCAAGGCTATTCATTTTTTCAGTAAAACCTTCTATACTACCACCAACATGATACGCCAACGCTGTAGCGGCATCATTACCACTGCGAAGCATTAATCCATATAATAAATCTTTTACACTTAAAGTTTCATCTTTCCTTAAATATATAGAAGTTCCTTCCACGCCTATAGACGCATCATCTACAGTTATTAATTCATCTAAATTATTACAATTTTGCAAAACTGTTATTGCAGTCATAATTTTTGTAGTAGAAGCCATAGGTAGCTTTTCTGTTTCGTTTTTACAATACAAAATTCTTCCGCTATCCTTTTCTATTACACACATAGCTTTAGCACTACTACCAACAGCAGACAAGGTAGTTATATTTATATTAAAACAACAAACAATTGCTGCTAAAATTAAAACAGGTATTATAATATACCCTAATTTCTTTAGGCATTTCATTTCTGTTGCTCCGCAAATTTTTTAAGCACTTCGGTTGCGTTCTTTATTAAACCCATAAATGCAGTAGATTTGTCTGCATGAATAATTTTAAACTTATTATCTTTAACCACAAAAAATCCTATAGGCGACACTGTAAAGCCACCACCCGTTCCACCGGCCATTGGAAAGTCTGCTGAATTACGTTTGGCGTTAAGATCGTTATATTCGCCGCCTCCAGCAACAAACCCAACACTAACTTTAGAAATTGGTATTATTGTGCTGTTATCTGGCATTGTAATTGCATTACCAACAACGCAATTAACATCAATAAGACTTCTAACTTTATCTAGCGACACTTTTACAAGCGACTCTATTTTATTCCCTCCCAGATTTACTGAATCATACTTTTTCATATTTCCCCCGTGCATAAATGAATGTGTAAATAAATGTATAAATTAAATCAAAAACAGAAATTCTTATTGTATTTTTTATATGCATATTTAACACATCTTCATTGTATTTTGGCTCAACCTGAATAAAAATATGTGAAGATTTTTTATTATTTTTTAAACTACCGATTGCGCCTTTTGCTATAGCATCTATATAACCACAAACAACAGCTGTAACACGAGCATCTAACACTATTCCAAAATTAGCCATAAAAGTTAAATCTAAAAACTGCTCTCTAAAATAAAGTTGGTTTATTAAACTTAAAAACCACACAAAATTAAAGTTTTTATTTGAAATTTTTTCTTTTCTCTCTTTGGTTTTATGATTAATATAAATATAACCGTGCTTTATTCTTATCTTAAACTCAAATTTAAATTTATTAAATATTTTAATTACAACTTCTCCGCGTAAACGCAAGATATTAAATTTAACATCAAACTGCACTAAAAAAGGATATATAAAACTAAGTATATTCATCACTGTTGAAAACAAAAAAATAAGACGCCACATATATGTAGTATCTTATTTTTATAAATTTTTATGTAACAGTTTATTATATTACTATTCTTGTTGATTATCATCTGCAACTTCTTGCATATTCTCTTGCTGAGCATCTTCCTCTGGAATAGTAAATTCTCTATACAAGCTATCGCCTTCACTATGAATAACGCGTATTCTATCAAGCAAATCATTATAATTAGGAAGTTGATCTAACGATTGCAATTCAAAACGCTTTAAAAAATTTTCTGTAGTGCCAAACAACAACGGCTTACCAACTGCATCTTTTCTACCAACAACCTCTATAAGATTATTAGACTGCAAAAGCTGAATTGCATAATCACTATTAGCGCCACGTATATTTTCAATTTCCAAACGCGTTATTGGTTGTTTATATGCAATTATTGCAACAGTTTCCAATGCTGTTTTGGTTAAATTTCTTTCCCTTATAGGGTTTAATATCTCTGCTATATTATCTACTACTGCTGGGTTTGAACAAAATTGAATTTTGCTTTTAAATTGAATAATATTTATACCACTGTTTTCGTTATACTTTTGTTTTAATATGTCTAAGCATTTGCCAAACTCTTTATCGTTCATTTCAAAACGATTTTTAAATTCGTCTATTTCAACTCCATCACCAGAAACGAAAAGCACACCCTCTATTATTCTTGCAATTTCGTTAATCGTCATTGTTTTCCTCCTTGCGTTTTATTAAAATATCGCTATATCGTTCACTTTGAATTACTTCTATTTTTTGGAATTTTAACAACTCCAAAATAGCCATAAATACTGTAATGATTTCAGAACGAGAATATGTATCATCAAACAAACTAAAGAAGTTTATTTCTGGGCTATCCTTCAATATGTTAGATAAGAAATTCATTTTGTCTGCAACAGTCCATCTATCACGACTTATTTTTTTCTCTTGAGGTTCTTCCCTATTTTTTGTTCGCATCAAAATAAAGGCGAAGGCATCTAACAACTTATCCAAATTAAACTGATTAAACACAATCCTAGTATCGCCAACAGATTTATCTGGCATCTTATATAAACGGTTAACATTTTCTATATCATGCAAATTACCGCCTGCTTCTTTAAACAGCTTATATTCTTCCATTTGCATTTTAATTAATGTTTCTTCATCTATTTGTTCTTCATCTTCAGGCAATTCTTCTTTAGGTAAAATAGCGCGAGATTTTATTAAAAGTAATCTAGAAAGCATGTCCAAAAAGGCCGTAGCCTCTTCCATATTTAATGTATCAACATCTTTCATATACTGCATATATTGGTCAGTCAAGTCTGCAAGTTTTACGTCTTTAATTTCAATATTTCTTTCACTTGTCAAATGAACTAAAAGTTCAATAGGACCATCAAAGTTGTCAAGTTTAAAAGTCATTTGAGAGGTGGATTCTATTACTTCTTCATTAATTTCTTCCATCTATACCCCCAAACCCGCTATAGGTAAAAATACCCAATCATAAATTAATCTTAATAACCAATCAAATATATTAATGCCTATAAACAACTCTAAAACCAAAGAGAAGATAATAATCCCATACAAAAGCATTATTCCATATGCAAAATTAAATTTTAAATACTTGCTTTCTGGTTTTTTTATAAAAGATACCACAAAGTTAAAGCCATCTAAAGGGAATAGCGGTATCATGTTAAACATAAACAAACAACTATTTACAAGCATCATATAACTTAAGAAAACATATAACCAGTATAAGGCCGTGTTAGTTAATACAAGTTCTAACCCTAAACATGCAAACAATATTGCAAGTATTACAGCTGAAATAAGCCCCAATAGAAAGTTTACACATACACCAGCAATAGAAACCAAACGCTGACCCTTGCGATATTTTTTATATTTTAATGGATTTGTTGGCATTGGTTTAGCCCAGCCAACACCAATAATAATAAACATTAAAAATCCGGAAGTTGACAAATGATTAAACGGATTAAGGCTTAATCTACCAGCCTTTTTAGGGGTGTCGTCGCCCATTTTATATGCAGCAAAACCATGTGCTAATTCATGCAACGCAAGTGACAAAATAAAAACAATAGTGGTAATAATAAAGTGTATTACCGCTTCTTTTGCCGACATATCACCGCTATATAAAATTGTAAATAACATTATACTCCTATTTAATTATAACAAACCAACTATTTTTTAGCAATTAAATTTACCAAATAAAAAGAAAAACGTAATCTTTTAAACAAGCAAATTTACAACATCTTAAATTTACGCATTCGCTGTATATTGTGTATTATACAACAAGGCGACCACAGATAGTGTAATCTAAATGTTTTTTAAAGTTGTTAAACGATTATAGAACTGACTGGAATTTAATGGATTTTTCATATCTGTAATTTTCAATATTTCACAATCCGATTCATTTGTAACAACTATTCCAAGTTCTTTAAACACTTGCAAACAAACATAAAATTGTAAATAGTTATAATCATTTTTATTTTTCACTTTAGAAACAATGTTTTTAAACAAGTGATGGCAGTAATATCCTGTAACCTTCATCTCTAAAGCAAACTCTGTTAATCTAAAGTATTTTCCAAAGGTTTGTCTAGACAAATCTACTCTATTTAATAATATATTTATATTTGCTGCATTATGCGGTAAATATATTGTAGACTTTGTCTGTTTATTTAGCTCTGACAAATAACCCATATTTATAATAGGATCCAAAAATATAATTCTACTAAAGGTATTAAAAGATTTAAAATCTGTTGGTGCAAGCAATATAGTATTTAAGCCAGTTTCATCTCCAACATTAAATATTCTATTTCTAAATATATTATTGCTATCATAAACTGCTTTGAAATTAATATAGGTGTTATAATCAAAGGCAACAATTAATGTTCCATAAACACAATCTTTCATATCTACAATAATACGAATTAATTGATCCCTATTATAATTATTAAATTTATAGTTTCCATCTAAAGGATATATTATTTGTTTGATATATTCTGCTGAAATTATATCGTTATCTTGAGGGCGATACATGTCTTCGTAATCTATAGACTTTACTATACCCGAAATCTTTTTTCTACCACGGTATGTATCCACCTCCAAATCTGCTAAAACATTACAAGATGTATTACCAGACAATATAAAATACATATTACTAGAGTTAAAAGCCAGCAATGTAAAATTAGAATAATTTAACATTAAATGTTGAGGATGTTTTGGAAGCGCACTTATAGTAGCATGTTGAAGTTTAAAATTAAATATAGGTCTTGAATTTGCATGCCCACAAGGTTCTAGCCTATCTAAATCTTCAACTAGTTTCATTGTCACTTCATTTTCGTCTAATTCAAAATCATAACTTTTTGTTGGTAAAAAATCTGCTTTAGATAAATTTTCTGCAACATACGATTCTGTTAGTTTTACAAACTCATCATAATTTTCAACTTTTAAAGAAAGACCTGCAGCCATTGGATGCCCACCAAATTTTGTCAAAAGCCCACTCATACTACTTAGTAAAGTGTGGACATTAACCCCATTTACGCTACGACATGAACCTGTAAGTTCATCTCCCACTTGACTAAATAAAAATGTTGGTCTATGAAATTCATCAGCAATACGTGCACTTACAATACCTAAAATACCACTATCCCAATCCGGACTTGACATTACAACCGAATTGATACGGAAAATATCTTTGGTCTTTAATTCTTCCTTAACATCATTATAAACTTGATCGCACAACTTTTGACGCTCTGTATTAAATGCTAAAACCTGCTTGCATATTTTTTTTATCTCTGCTGGATCAGTTTCTGTATAAAGCTTTAAACTTGTTTCCGCACTACCCATACGACCACTTGCATTGATTTTTGGAGCAAGTTTAAATGCCACATCGCTAGCCTTTAAACTTTTTATATCTAAACCACATTCGTGTATTAATTTTAAAATACCAACCGGAGCGTTTTGTAAATCTCTTAAACCAAAAGTAACTATAGCCCTGTTTTCATCTAACAATTCAACAATATCTGCTATTGTTGCTATCGCGCAAATTGGCAAATATCTTTCTGCTTCTTCTATACTAGAAAGTGCCTGCACCAATTTTAATGCAACACCTGCGCCACATAAACATTTAAAAGGATATGTCGCACTAACTTTAGGGTTAATTATTGGACAGGCTGGCAACACCTCACCTCTTTCATGGTGATCGGTTACTATTATATCAATTCCCTTTGAGGTTAAAAAATTAACCTCTTCTATTGCCGTAATACCACAGTCTACAGTAATTACAAGTTTAATATCGTTTTCTAATAAAAGTTTTTCTAGCACAGGAATAGTTAAGCCATATCCATCTATATACCTATTAGGCAAATAGTTAATAACATCTGCGCCAAGCGATTGAAAATATTTAATTAGAATTGCGCTTGCAGAAATTCCGTCCACATCATAATCTCCAAACACTAAAATTTTGTTGTGTTTATTAAGATGTCTACGTATTGTTTCAACGGCGGTTTGCATGTCTTCAAACAAGTAAGGATCATAAAAATCTTTCTTAGAAGGATTTAAATATTTCTGTAATTTATCTTTATTATCTATTCCTCTAGAATATAAAAGATGAACGAGATTTCTTTCTAAATTAAACAATTTAGACATCTCGTCAATCTTACCATAATCAACATCTTGTTTTAGCGTGCATTGATATTTCATTTTTCAATCTTAGTGTTATCTAGTTTCTTTGGCTTTTTGCAAGTAATTAGCATACTCCAAACAAAAGGCATAATATAAAGCATAACTGCCAACATTGTAACCGACACAAATAAAATGCTTAATGAAATATACTTGATGCTTGCTGGTGCAATAAGTGCAAACAATAAACCTACAGCAAATATTGCAATGCTTAAAATACAAAATCTAAAGTGCGATTTTTTAAGCCCATCTTCTACTGCTTTAGCATAATTGCCTGCTTGTAGCCAACTTGTTTCCTTTATATTTTCAAAAAAGTTAATACAACCATAAGCAACCAATAAATTTAATATTGCTAATAAAACAAAGTAACTTTGTCCAATAGTAATTCTTAAAATAGCTGTTAGACATAATAACCCAATAGTCGCCAATAAGCAAGACAACAATAAAGTCATTGCACTTGCGCCATTATATCTTATATAAGCAAATATTGTAGCAAAGATAATTATTATTAATATTGTTAAAGTTGTATATAAATAATCTTTTGCAGTTATTAT
>CANDFN010000029.1 GCA_947384015.1 uncultured Clostridia bacterium
GCCCCCCCCCCCGTCTCTTGTCAAGCAAAAAACGACAAATAGCATTATGCCCTCATTATTATCTTAAACAAATTAATTAAAATTTTACTTAAAACCACTAAATTTTATAAAATGAGCTATAAATCAGGCTTATATTTTATAAAAAATATAACTTATTATTTATACCTATTATAAGACAAGAAAAAATCCACTTACAATAAGTGGATTTTTTAACTAAAATTGTGAAGCGATGTCTTTTCTAATATCATTAACAATTTTTTTGTTACGCTCTTGTTCTTGTATCTCTTTAGTTTTCTTTTCTTCCTTTAGTTTTTCTTTATATTCTTCAATATCCTTACACACCTCAGCATGCAAATACTTAAAATCTTTACCATAAAAATCTACAAAATCTTTAGCGGTAGCAGTAATAGCGTGTCTTATAGCTCCTTTTTCGTTTTCTACTAGGACAGGTTCAGCGTTTGTCCTAACACCATTTTCATAAACAGGACGTTTTTCTATAACAAACTTATATACAGGATATTGAGATTTTATCAACTCAACAATTTTTTCTTTTGGTAAAACTTTTGCTCTAGCTTTGATATAATCCGCTTTTCTATAATGACCCTCATCTTCCAAACAATCATCAGTTAAAATGAATTCTGGCATTTTTAAGATTGCAATTCTAATATCACTAGTATTAGAGCTTCTATCTTCTAAGTCACTTGTAACGAAATAATAACTTATAAACATTGGATCTTTTTTATTTATCTCTTGCAAAGTTTCTATTACAGCACTTTTACCACTCAACTTTAAAATTGAACCTAAACCTTTATAAGTCCTTTTATATAAACTTCTTTTTAACAATGGAACTTTAACTTTCATGCTTTTTCTCCTCAATTATAAAGTATTATAACTAAAATTATGGTTTATGTCAAGTTATTTACACATTTATCCATTTTATACACAAATAAATAAACACAATAAAAAAACACCCAAAATTTGGGTGCTTTCTATTTATCTTTGTCATTGTCAAAATACTTTGGTTGCAATGCCCCAGAAAGCAACAACGCTTTAAGTTCTGGGCTTAGTTCCTCTATCTCTTCTGCCATTGTTTTATTTGTTTTAGGCTTTGGCGGAGGAGTTATTCCTACTGGGCGGAACAAATCTGGGTCAAACCTGCCAGATGCACTTAAATCTCCATCCTTCGCCTTTGGTGCAGGATGTTTTTCTGCTCTATCTTTTAGATAGGCTTTAAAATCGTCTTCTTGATAAAGGTCTGTAATGTCTTCATTCTGCTTTTCTTCTTTTTGTTTGGGTTTTGTTTCGGCTTTAACCTCTTCTTGTTTTGGCTCTTCTTTTATGGGTGATGGTTTTTCTACAATCTTTGCTTGCTCTGTTTTCGTTTTACCATTCTTTTTAGAAAACAATTTTTTAGGTAAAATTAAAGCCAATGCTATTATTGGTAATGCACATATTATAAAGATAATACCAATTTCTATTCTTGACATTTACTAGCCACCAAAGTTTGGACGTCCTGGAGTTCCATTTGGACCACCCGCACCACCTCTTGGTGGCCTATCGTCCTTTTTATCTTCTTTTTTACCAAGTGAGTTGCGCATATTTGTATCTGCAACTACATTTTGAAGTTTATAATAGTCCATAACCCCAACCTTACCACTTTTTAAGGCTGTTGCCATAGCCTTATGGACTTCACTTTCTGCTGCAAGAACTATAGCTTGCATTTCTTGAGTTTTAGCTTTCATCTCTTGTTCTAATGCAAAAGCTTGTGCTTTACGTTCTTCTGCTGCCGCTTGACTTATTTTCTTTTTAGCCTCTGCTTCTTCAATTTTTAATTTTGCACCAACATTAGTTCCAACATCCAAATCTGCAATATCTATACTTAATATTTCATAAGCAGTTTGTCTATCTAACTTATCTGCCAAGATTGTTTTAGAAATTATTGATGGGTCTGCCAAAATCTCGGTATGTGTTGTTGCCTGACCAATAGCTGTTACAATACCTTCACCAACGCGGGCAAGGATTGTTTCTGTGTCTGCTGTTCCTATTTGCCTATCTAACCTAGCGCGAACTGTTACTTGTGCCAAAGCCTTTATTTGAATTCCATTTTTTGTCATAGCTTCAATCCAAGGCGTGCGAACAACCTTTGGTGTTACACTGGTTTTTACAGCTTCTACAACATCACGTCCTGCAAGGTCTATAGCCTTTGCTTGTTCTATTGTTAAATCCATTTTAGCGCTATGTGCTGCAATAAGGGCATCTACAACCTTTTCAACATCGCCACCTGCCATTAAGTGAGTTTCTAGTTCTGAAATAGGAACTTTAAGACCTGCCTTTTGAGATACAATATAAATGTTAACCAATTTTTTATAATTAACTTTACGCATTTTCATACCAATAAGCCTAAACATTGATACATGCGCACCTGATGCTAACGCTCTAAACCAAACGTTAATTGGCACAAGCACAAACAAACCCACCAAGAATGCAATAACGCAGGCTAAAACAATAATTAATATTCCCCAAAAAGGTATTGCCAAAAACATACTTCCTCCTATTCAAACCACTTTCTAACCATAATGGTGTTATTTTTAATTTCTACAACTTTAATATTTACGCCAGCATCTATATAAGAATTAATTGATAACACGTCATATATCTTACCTTTAATTTTTGCTTTGCCACCCAATTTTAAAGGACTAACAGTTTTGCCGCTTTTACCAATCAATTTACGTAGGTTTTTTTCTACCTCACCGTAATCTTTAGATAATGTTGATTTAGTTTCAAACAACCCTGTTTTGCCTAGGAAACCATGTTTTGCGCTATGCACCATAATTATTGCACAAACAGCAAACACCGCAATTACTAGCAATATCATCATAATAGATTGTGTTACGTTTAATCCTGGTTTTACTGCTATGCGGACAATTATACCCGCCACCATAGTAAGTGTGCCAGTTATGCCAAAGAAACCAAAACCAGGCACAAAAACTTCTATTATTACAAATATTAAGCCTACACCCAAAAGCACAGCTGGTATCCAGCTCATCTGTGTGAATATTTCACAAAATTGATTCCATATACTCATGTCATCATTATACATCTAAAAGCCTAAATCGTCAATACTTTTTAAAAATTTTCAACAAAATTCGCATTATAAGATTTTTGTTGACTAAAATACAAATAATTGTTAAAATAATATTGGAGTTATTATGTTTTGTATAAAATGTGGAGAAGAAAACAAAAATAATGCAAAGTTTTGCTCTAATTGTGGAGAAGCCTTGCCAGATTTAACCAAGCCCAAGGAAGATTTGGTTATGCCAGAAGACGTTAAAGAAGTCGGCTTCGGCCAAGAAAACGATAAAACGTTAAAACATTTAAACAAAATATTAACCATTATTGCTTATTTGTTATTCAGTTGTGCAGGCTTGTTTGCTTTCATATCTTTAATAGTAAAACATTCAACCGTGTTTTTGGTTTTTAGCCTTATAAGTTACATAATATGCATTGGATTAATTATTTCTAAAATTGTAATAAACAATCATAAATATAAAGATAGTAATAAATAAAAAGAGCAAATTATTTGCTCTTTTTTATCCTTATATATAATATTGCCAAAATTCAATAAACTCAATGATATAAACACAGCTTATTTATAAAACAATTTTTTTGTTCTCAATTCTAAAATAGGTAACTTAAACACCCACACCAGAAGTTTGTTTTTTTGTTTTAACTAGTTCATCGCACAAGTCTTTTAAATTATATAAAACATCCAACATTTCTTGCTGATTAGCACTGAAATTTATATTATACAATCTATTTCTATTTTTTAATGTTTCTTTTATAATAAAATTTACTTCTTTAAAAGTAATAGTATTTGCTGCGTCTTTTAAACCAATAGCCTCATCACTGCATTTTAAACCAAAATCCATGCCTTCAGTTTTTAAAGTATCTAGAAGTTGTTTTGTTTTTGACGTAGTCCACAAATCAAACATCTTATTTGTGTAAAAACATATTTCGTTATAGGTGTCCTGCCCTATTAAATTTATAAAAGTTTCTTCTCCATTAACAATAGCATTTATTATTTCATCTTGATACTCGTCCAAGAAATTTCCCATCGGAGCAAACCCAACAGAATAAGAAGAAACAAATTCCTTATTTGATAATAAAATTTTACCTTTAGAATGTAACGCCTTTGTTGCTTTAATGGAATACCAATCTGTAACAACTTCATTAAAACAGTTGTAAGAGTATTTTTCTCCATTAAATGTTGGATTTTTGTGAGAATTAAAAGCATTGCCTATTCCATCATCAACCATATAACACTTGCCAAAAGTATGGAAAATCTCGTGCATAAAAGTGTCATCTTGCAATTGTGATAATTTTAAAAAAACCGCAGATTTAATTTGATTGTCTTTTGTTACATATTCTTCTATACAGCCTCCTACACCATAACCTAAAACCAAACTAATACCATCAGCCAATTGAGAATCTGCACTTATAGACAACAACTTTGCTTTTAGTGCTTCATTAGGTTCAGCTATCTTTGCATAGAATTCTTGAAATATATCAAAATCACTATCACAATTATACAAAATGTCTCTTAAAGGTTGAGAAAGAGAATCAAATTTATCTTTACTTTCTTGATATTCTTTTGCAACATCCTGCAATTTTTTTACAAATCTCTCATCTTGTAGTATATCCTCAATAGAAGTGTAGTTATAGCCTAAAGAATTAATATCTTTTACTAAACCTTCTTTTATTCTATTAGACAATTTTAAATAAAACTTTAACCCTCTACTTTCATCCGCAATGTAATTAAAATGAAAACTTAGCAGCCTAGTGTTTTTTATTTTATCTATTGAAAATTCGCCAGCCTCTTCACCAGCCAACTTACAATACACAAGTTCCATTGGTTTAGATAAAAGTTCTTCTATCTTGCTTCTTATTAAATCAACTTTTGGATTAAACTCTTCTAATAGTTTATTGTAGATTTCTGGATTTTGTCTCCTTGCCCAGTTATACATGTTATCGCTAATTTTAGAATCTTTTAACATAAGTTCATCAACAACAAAATAATCATTTTCATGTAAGATCTTTTCAAAATGAGGCCTATATTTCTCACCAAAAACCTCTACATAAGCATCTACAATAATAGATATTGTTTCTTCGCTATTTAAGCCAAACTTTTTTGCTAAGTTATTTAACATAAGCATCTCCGCCAGAAATTAATTGCTCTAGCTTAATAAAATTTTCTGGCAATTTATTTTGACCTTTACGCACAATTTTTTTATCCCCGTCTATAACCCTTATAGTATAACTAATACCATCCATAACATTTTTGTTTATTAAACTTTCTTCCCAAGGCCCTACAAGTTCTTTAACGCTGTTAACAAAAAGATTAACATCATCACTAACATTATAACCATTATAAGTAAAAACTCCCTCTGTATTGTCTGCCACTATATCTATTTGCTTACTTATTGTTTTAATTGTGATTTTAACCTTCATTCATCCTCCTAAGTTTAGGCTTGTTTAGTTGTGTTTATTTTTAATTATTTTAACACAAAGCATAAAAATGTCAAATTATATTTATTTTAACCGTATTGATTAAGGTTATTTAATTTTATTATCTCTAAAATAGTAAAAGAAATATTGTTGAGCATAACCTGAAAGTGCACCGTATCTATTTGTAAGTTCTTTAGTTATAAAGGCACGGTTTGTAGTGTTTGTGTTAGTTAATGCGTTGTAAACTTTATTAATCCAGGTGTCTACAGGAAAAACATTTTTAACGCCCAAGCCAAACAACAACACACAGTTTGCAACTTTTTCACCCACACCCTTTAGCGAGGTTAAAAATTTAAACCGATGTTCTGCTGGCATTGCTTTTAGTGCTGTAATATCTTGCTCGGTTAACTTTTGCACGGTCTCATACATCTGTGGAGAGCGATAACCCAGCCCTGCTTTTGTGTAATCTTCAACTGTTGCATGTTTTAATTCTTTAAGAGTTGGAAAGGCAAAATAATCACCACAATTTTTACCAAAATGAGAACATAAATATTCTATGCTCTTTTTAATTCTACCTATATTGTTGTTTGCGGAAATTATAAAGCTAATTAGCATTTCATAACAATCGTTATTTAAAATACGGATACCATAGCCAAAATCAACCGCAGAAGATAAGAAATCGTCTTTTTTTAGTTCTTGTTTTATTTTTGAATAATTACAATTAAAATCAAAAAAATTATAAAAGTAATCTGTATCGTTTGTTATAATTTCAACTTTATTTTTATTGGTAATTAATGTCGCATGCTTGTCCAAGCTGTAAACATCAGCTTTTTCGCCGTCTATAACATATCTAAATATTTGCCCACAATTTAAAGTTTGAACAACATTAAAATCCTCACAACCTTCTACTATTATTTTATTTTTTTCTTTAACAATCTTCATTTGTTTCCCTTTTAAATTTGTTCTATTAAATAAACTGCAACCGTGCCATATTTTCGTTTGCTTATTTGATATTGATGCGCGCTAATTTCAAAATTAACTTTTGTTTTTAAATCTAGCGTTTTTATTTTAGTTTGAACATCTGTTGGTAGAAATTTTAATTCTATAGGTTTAGAATATGCTGTTTCAAACAAAATACAGCCGAAAGAATACAGCACATTATTCCTTAAAACATGCTCAATCGCAACTTCTCCAAATCCGCTCGCGAAAGGTGGATCTAACAAAATTATATCATAATGTTTTTTGTTGGTTTTTAAAAAGTTTAAGTAATCTGCATTGTTAACAGAATAGCTTCCTTCCATGTTGCGTAAATTAAAATTAATTATCTTTATAGCTTCTGCGTTATTATCTACAAAATCTACATGCATTGCTCCACGGCTAACAGCCTCGCACCCCAAAGCGCCAGTGCCTGCAAAAAGGTCTAAAACAACAGCATCTGCAACTTTAAGTTGAATAAGGTTAAACATAGCCTCTTTAACCCTATCTAAAGTTGGACGGGTTGAACTTAATTCAAACTCTTTTAATTTTTTACCACGATACTTTCCTGCAACAATTCTCATATAACATAGTTTATCACAATTTAGTATAATTTGCAAAACAAATAAATAAACAAAATACATAAATAAAAATGCAAAAAAGTGGGCAAATTACCCACTTTTTTATTAAACCACTTTATATTTAGTTTTTTATTTTATAAATTTAGCAATAGTGCGGTTTGCAAATTAGCATCCACAACCGTCTTTTTTGCCACCACAACCACAGCCACATAATAACAATAAAATTATTATTAAGAAGCATGGGTCTATTTTACAACCACAGTTGCAAAGTAATAAAATTAAAACAATAATCCAAGTGCAATCGCATCCGCAACCGCCATGGCTTTTTTGTTCGCCACAACAATCGTTGCCGTCAAAAAACTTATTAAACATTATTCCTCCTAAAGTATTTTGATAAAACGTATGTAATTTACAAAAGTATCTTTGGTATACCTATTTTCTTTTGTATAATACATCTTACGCCAAAATAAAAAAAGTGTTACACAATGCAACACTTTTTTATAATTTTATTAAACTGTAGTTATTTTATTCTATCTTAAATTTACAGCAAACCAAATTATGCTAAATTAAACTGTGGCATTACTAGCTTTCTTTTTAAGTAAATCATTATAAGCGTCTGCGCCACCTATAAAGTTGGCAACCTTTTTATAAAGTTTAAATTGTTCTTGGGTTAAACCATCTAATTTGTCTAAATAAAACCTTTGCATATTATTACCTTCCCCAATATTAGATGCTTCTACCATATAATCTACCACAAGAATTAAATCGTCGTATCTGACAATTCGGTGTAATCTAAAGTTTTTATCAAAATAAACATATTGCCTAGATTTTACTTCGTTATCTTTTCTATATTCAATTCTTCTTACAAGCACACCGTCTTCAGACATAAAAACTGAAGTTTCTTTTTCACAATCTCCAAACTCTTGTTCAGTTTGTGTATAAATATCCGTTCCAAGCACTGCAAACCTGCAAGCATCACGCTCAAAATCATTATAACAGCTTTCATAACTTGAAAAAGAAAGGAAATTTTTAATAGCGTCTTCTTTTAGCGCTTCTTTTTCTTTACGCGCATTTTCTTCTCTTTTTTGTTGTTTTGCTTGTTTTCTTTTTTCAATTAATTCTTTAAACATAACCTTTCTCCTTATATAAATATATGATACCATAAAACGACCATTTTGTCAATATCAAAAGTTTTTAATATTGTATACCCTGATTACAATTTCTTATAGTAAAATTTTAACTAAAAGAATCTAGCTTTTGTCTTATCATTTGTTTTAATTGAACAATGTTTTTACCATTTTTTGCAGCAATATAACATGTATCATAAGGGTAACTTTTAAGTTGTGCAATTTGGTCATGATTTAATTTATCTACCTTATTATATACAAGTATAACTCTGTTTTTATCAATACCTAAACGGTTAAACTCTTTTTCTACCACTTCTATTTGTTCATATTTATGACTATCGTTAGCATCTACAACCATTAATAGCACATTTGCATCCATAGTTTCTTCTAATGTGGCAGAAAAGGCATACGTAAGTTCGTGCGGAAGGTTGCTTACAAAGCCAACAGTATCTATTAATATATACTCGCACCCTTCATCCCAAACTTTTTTAGTTAAAACATCTAGGGTAGCAAACAAACGGTCATCAGCATAAGTGTTTGCTTTTGATATAGCATTCATTAGCGTAGATTTACCCGCATTGGTATAACCTACAAGCGCCACCATTTTAGAATATGTTAGCCTCTGTTTACGCGTTGTTTGACGTTGTTTTTGAACATCTTTTACAACTCGTTCAAGTTTTACAATCTCTGCTTGAATCTTTCTACGATCAATTTCCACTCCGCTTTCACCCGGCCCACGCATACCTACACCACTATCGTTTCTATCTCTATTATTGGCTAACACGCTTAATCTTGGTAAAGTATATTTTAATTGAGCGAGTTTTACCTGAAGTTTACCCTCGCTTGTTTTTGCGCGTCCTGCAAATATATCTAAAATAAGCATGGTGCGGTCTATAACTTTTGTATCTATAATTTCACCTAAATTACGCAACTGAGAACCTGTTAGTGGGCAATCAAAAACCACAACTTCGGCATTTAATTCCTCTGCTGTTTTTTGCAATTCTTCAACCTTACCGCTACCCATATATGTGCGAGCGTTAACCTCTTTAACTAAAAAAACCTCAGTTCCAACAATGTCTAGCAAAGCAGACTCGGCAAGTTGTTGCAACTCCTTAACGCGATACTCGCTATTGTCCATGTTTACATAAGGGCAAACAATAAGTGCTTTTTCTTTTTTTATTTCTATATTTTTCATAATTAATATTATACCAAAACAAAAACAAAAAAGTCAAACTCATTAATGGCTTATTGTTTAGTTATTATCACTTCTTCCGTTTCAAACAAATCTGTAAAATCTTTGTAATAAACTTTATAAACCGCTACGGGCGATTGTTCTTGTTTACAAACATATTGCATACTTCCTTCGCTTGTTGGTAAAAATTTATCTTTACTAAAGCAATAAATATAACCAAAATCATCCTCTGCAATATATGTTCCACCTTTCAATAGCCCATACGCTTGACCGTTGTCATCAACATCTGCCGACCATGAAAATTTATTTCTTGGCAATTTTTCAAAAGCAAAAAGAAGGGCAAATTCTAAACACGAAGAACCATATATTGCAAATTGCTCGTTCTCTTGTTTTTTTGTTTCGCATCTTGCCTGATGAGGCTTACAAACATTAAATAAAGTATGGCTACCATGAAAAATAAATCTATTTTTTAATAAAAGCAGTTTCTCTTTAGTGATTTCTTTAACTTTTATATCGTCCGCAACTTTTACTAATGTTTTTTGTTTTAATTTTCTTTCCATAAAAAAATTATAAATAAAATGTTTGCAATTGTAAAGTGTTTACATTAGTATGTTTTTATTTGCAAAAAATGTTTGTTTATGTTAATATCTTGTTATGCGAATTTGCAACTTGGCAAGCGGAAGTAATGGAAACTGCACATATATAGAAAGTGAAAGGGCAAAAATTTTAATAGATAACGGAAAGTCCTTTACCTATATTTTTAATTCGCTAAACGAACTTGGCATTACACTAGATAGTATAGATGCAATTCTTGTTACACACGAACATAGCGACCATATAAAAGGTGTTGCCAGCCTAGCAAGAAGAGGCAATATTAAGGTTTATGGACATGTTTATATAGAAGAAATATTGCGCAATCAAATACATATCCCAAACGACTTATTTTATTTTTTTGATACCGACTTTTATATTAAAGATTTACATATTGTTCCGTTTAACGTCCCACACGATAGCAAGTTTTGTTTAGGTTTCCGTGTAGAAGAAGGTGATGCAACAGTTTCTGTTTGCACAGACCTTGGCCAACTAACCGACCTTGCTTATGAGGGAATGAAAGGCAGTGCCCTGGTTTATTTAGAAGCAAATTACGACCCTGAAATGTTAATGGCTTACCCAGGCTACCCGCCCTACCTTAAACGCAGGATTAATAGCACAAATGGACATATGAGCAACATTGGCTGTGCCAAAGCAATAGAAAAATTAGTTCGTTCAGGCACGCGATTAGTAGTGCTAAGCCATATTAGCGAACACACCAATACAGAAAATTTAGCAGTAAGCACAATTTGTAATTATTTAGAAAGTGTAGGCATAACACCTAATGTAAATATTAGATTGGACATCGCTCATCAAGAACACCGAGGAACTATATTTAGAATAAACCCATCGTCGCACCACGCCAACTAGCTAAATTAATTTGACATGCAAATTAATTGTAAGCCTTTTAGCGAGGTGTTCCTCTTCCTCCTGCGATGTTTTTACTAAGCAAAAACATCTTGTCGGGTTTTATATTTTGCGGACCTTTGAAGCCGCTTTTACCGCGCCAACTAGCTAATTAATTGGACAAGTTAAATAAATTTATTTATATTTAATGTAATGAATAAGGAGATTTTATGAACAATTTACCACCTATTGCAGAATTTTATAACGACGACATGCCAAACCTTGACGCATTCTTTTCCAATGGCAAAAAAGAATTTTGGCGTTTTAACAAATGCAAAGAATTAGGCATAGACAAATGTGTAATATTTTTCCCTCGCCATTTTAAAATGATAAAGTCTATTTATAAAAAATGCAAATTGATTTACGAATTTATGTCGGCGAGCTCGGTTTCACCTGTTTATTTATACGATAACAAAGTTTTAATTGCATTATGCCCATTAGGCGGCCCTGCTGCTGCAAACCTTATGGAGGAACTTATTTTTGTTGGAATTAAAACTTTTATAGGGACAGGAAGTTGCGGTGCAATAAAAGAAACAGATTTTAATAAATTTTTAATACCAACCAAAGCCATTAGAGATGAGGGCACAAGTTATCACTATTTACCAGCAAACAAATTTATTGCTGTAGATAAAGAATTAAGTAAGTCTATAGCAAACACCTTAACCAAATACAACGAACCTTTCATTTCTGGTATTACTTGGACTACTGATGGTTTGTATGGCGAAACACCTAAACGTATT
>CANDFN010000030.1 GCA_947384015.1 uncultured Clostridia bacterium
CCCAGTGAACGGCGGCCGTAACTATAACGGTCCTAAGGTAGCGAAATTCCTTGTCGGGTAAATTCCGACCTGCATGAATGGCGTAATGATTTGGGCACTGTCTCAACAGAGGACCCGGTGAAATTGAAGTATATGTGAAGATGCATATTACCTGCGACTGGACGGAAAGACCCCATAGAGCTTTACTGTAGATTAACATTGAATTTCGGAATTATTTGCACAGGATAGGTGGGACGCTTTGAAGCACGAGCTTCGGCTTGTGTGGAGCGGACGTTGGGATACCACTCTGATAATTTTGAGGTTCTAACTTGTGTCCATTATCTGGCATGAGGACAGTGTTAGTTGGGCAGTTTGACTGGGGCGGTCGCCTCCTAAAATGTAACGGAGGCGTTCAAAGGTTCCCTCAGGATGAATGGAAATCATCTTTAGAGTGCAAAGGCAGAAGGGAGCTTAACTGCGAGACAGACAAGTCGAGCAGATAGGAAACTAGGACTTAGTGGGCCGGTGGTATGACGTGGGTCTGCCATCGCTTAACGGATAAAAGTTACCTTGGGGATAACAGGCTGATCCATCCCAATAGTTCACATAGACGGGTGGGTTTGGCACCTCGATGTCGGCTCGTCACATCCTGGAGCTGTAGTAGGTTCCAAGGGTTCGGCTGTTCGCCGATTAAAGTGGCACGCGAGCTGGGTTCAGAACGTCGTGAGACAGTTCGGTCCCTATCCATCGCAGGCGTAGGATATTTGAGTGGGGCTGCTCCTAGTACGAGAGGACCGGAGTGGACGTACCTATTGTGCACCAGTTGTCGCGCCAAGCGGCATAGCTGGGTAGCGAAGTACGGAAGTGATAAACGCTGAAAGCATATAAGCGTGAAACATGCCACAAGATAAGATATCCCATAACACAAGTTAGTAAGACCCCTTTAAGACTAAGAGGTAGATAGGTCAGGAGTGTAAGCATAGTAATGTGTTCAGCGGACTGATACTAATAGGTCGAGGGCTTGATCACCTTCCTTTTGAGAAATGATTCTAGTGCAAAGTTACTAAAATTTGTATTAAAAATATGCAGTTGTCATTGTTCTTGTTGGGGTAACCCAATGACGATGAGCCATGATGGTGATTATAGCTGAAAGGTTCCACTTGTTCCCATTCCGAACACAAAAGTTAAGCTTTCATACGCCGACAATATTTGGCGGGAGACTGCCCGAGAAGATAGGTCGTTGCCATCAACCTGTTAAACCACACTTTGGTGTGGTTTTTTTGTAAAAATTTTGCAGTCTCCCGCCAAATGTATAGGGGTCCCCGCACAAATCGTGTTGTGTGGGGAAAAGGAATAATTGAGCCTAAGATGCAGACCGTGTAATATTTGCACGGGCAAATAAAAGCGAAAATTATGACGCGAGACTGCCCGAGAAGATAGGTCGTTGCCATCAACCTACTATCGCAAATAGCCTTTGCTGTTTGCGATTTTTTTTATTAAAAGTGCAAATTATCGCTTTTAAGCTTTTGCAATCCATAAAATTGGAAGCACTGGTTTTTTACATTAGGACATTTCTTCTCGCAATCTAAAGATATTGTAAATAAATTTAAAGGTTGAGATTATAATTTATATAGACTTGCCTTTAAGGTAGAGCATTTTATGTATTTGTCAAATAATTGCAGATATTGACAAAATACTAGTTTTATGTTAAGATAATATTAAGAGGTAAGGTTATGGCAAAAATTATTATAAATTATAATGAAGATGAGTATGTAATAGAAAAGAATTTAAAAAAACAATTGAAAAAGAATAGCACAACTTGGCAAGATATTAAGGATTGTATTGATGAAATTAACGGCAATATAGAAGAGAACAGAAAAACTTTACAAGAATTACAACAAAGTGATGATAGTGCATTGGAAGATTTAACTTTGCCAATGAAAATTAAAAGAGAAACAAATAAACTTGGTTTAAATGCTAAATTAATGGCAATTTTGGTTAAATATATGTCAAATTTAGCATTAGAAAACGCAAATAAACGCGATGTTTAAATTAACAAAGAAAAAATCAATATTAATAATATTTTAATAAAAAAGTATTATAACTTTTATATATACTCAAAAGGGAAAATATGAAAATAACAATAAATTATATGATGAGTGATTACGAGTTTGATAAATTGCTAAAACATCTGCGTAAAGAAAAATTAATATCAGAGGAAGATGTCTCTGTTGCGATAACAGAGGTTGAAACAAAAATTGAAAATAATGAAAACCTAGGTAAATTATATACTGAGAAATTTAAAAAGGGCGATTATACAGCTTTGTATTGTATATATTTACTTAATAATATTTCGTATCAAAATTATAGATATGAAAAATTATTAAAAGTGTTAAAACATTATTTAAATAAATTGCCTAAAATAAAAAAAGATATAGGTGTTGGTGCTTAATAAAAACGCATTTAATAATGCGTTTTTTGTTTTAATGTTGGGTATTGACAAAATGCTTTTAGCATGATAAAATAAAAACATATAAGAGGAATGGTTTTATGAAGATAATTATTGATAAACGTATAACACAAAAAAGACTGGTTGCGCAATTAGAAAATAATATAGATTTAACAGTTGTAGATTTGCAGAATGCCATAAATAAAATAATATCCTTAATTAATAGAAATATGGCGGGTATGGAAGCATGCCATAAAAAAGCCATGCGTGAAGTTTGCATGGATGAAGTGCCTGATAAGCTTTTTACTTTTTCTGGCAAAGTTAATCAAGATTTAGTTTATAAAGATTGCTTAAAAATACTAAATGCATATTTAGCAAATTTAACAACACTAAATGTAGATCCAGTTGGCGTTTAAACAAATTATAAAAACAAGGCTTTTGCCTTGTTTTTTGATTTCTATTTGGTTTTGTTTTTTTCGTATAAATTATAGATATAAGACTTTGTTAAACTGTATTTTTCTTTTAAATATCTTATTGCAGTATTTTTTTCTTCGGTTTTTAAAAGATTGTTAAGTTCTTTTAAAAGGTCATAATCTGTTGGCTTTTCAATAGACTCTTTTTTTGGTTGTTCTATAACTAATACAAATTCTCCTTTAACATTTTCTAGTTGGTAAGGTAGAGTTGCAATATTAGTGTTTTCGTGCATCTTAGTTATTTCACTTACAATAGCAACACGCACTTCTCCTAAAGCAGAATGTAGAGATGTTAAATCTTTATTAACATTATGTTTAGAAGAGTATAAAATTTTTGTTCCATTAAAATTTTTAATTTCGGTTAGCTGTTGTTTTAATTCTTTATTTTTTTCACTTAAAAAGCCAAAGAATGCAAATTTCGTTGCATCAAATCCAGATAAAATTAATGCACTTAAACCAGCATTTGCGCCTGGGATTATTGTATAGTTAATGTTCTCTTCATGAAGTTTACCTGCCAGCACATTGCCGGGGTCGTTAATAATTGGCATGCCAGCGTCACTAATTACTGCTACATTTTTACCATCTTTTAGTAGCGAAATAATACCATCCGCGCTTACATTCTCGTTAAACTTATGGTAAGCTATTGTTTTAGCTAAAATGCCATAATTATCTAGCAATATTTTACTATGTCTAGTATCTTCGCAAGCTATTACGTCAACTGATTTTAGTGTGTTTATGGCTCTGATACTGATATCTTCTAAATTGCCAATAGGGGTAGAAACAAAGTATAACATATAGCTCCTTAATCATTATCTAATTGCATGATTTCTGCATTTTTTAGGTAAAAGTTTGTCCAATCTCCATCTTCAGGTTTGCCATTAAAGAAGAAGTAAGACATCCTTGCAACGCCACTATGAGAGATGACTAAAACATTTTTGCCTTTATAAGTTTGATTAATTTCATTATAAAAACAACCAACTCTGTTAAATAGTTCTGGTATGGTTTCCATGTCAAACGGAATTGGGTCGTTACTATTCCAACGTCTAAATTCACATACAGTGGTTGGCATGTTTGTAATTTCACCATAGTCGCGTTCTTTAATACGCACATCGTAAACGACTTTTAGTTTTTTATGATATTTTTTTATTTGTTTAAGTGTTTGCTTTGCACGCTTAAGTGGGGAACAAAAACATATGTCAAACTTAACATCTTTTAATTCTTGTGCGGTTTGCTTGGCTTGCTCTATGCCGGCTTTTGTTAATTTAACTTTGTTGTGTCCAGATAAAATTTCTGGTTTAACAGCATTGTCATAAGTTTGTCCATGACGAACAAAATAAATCATATTAAACATCGCCTCCTTTCATGACGCGAACACCGGGTTGTGCATTTTTTACAGCTTCACAAAGCACAAGATATGCGTCTTTATTGCCATGGAAAATATATTTTAATTGTTTAACTTCCATATGGTATTTTGAACATAAACCAATAATTTCGGTAGAGCGAGAGGCTAGATGCACCATATATAATCGCCCTTTATCTTTTAATAGTTCGCTTGTTTTTGCAATAATATCTTCTAAGGTTGCTTCAATCTCGTGTCGGGCAAGTGCAATTTCTTTTCGCTCGTTTATTAAACTGTTTCCGTTAACCTTTTGATAGGGAGGGTTGCAAATAACAACATCTAAAGGTTTTTTAAAATCTGTTAATTTTAATTCTTTTAAGTTGCATTTAAAAATTTTGCTTTTTCGCTTAAAATTATTAAAAGTAATATTTTCTTCAATAATTTCGCACATTTCTGGCTGAATTTCGTTAAAATAAAGTTTATTAAATGGGCAAAGAGAGTAGGCGTAAAAACTTATTACTCCGCTACCTGCGCATAGTTCTAGCACATTGTCGCTATGTTTAATGTTGCAAAATTTAGCAAGCAATATTGCATCTTGTGTAAATTTATATAAACTTTCACTTTGATAAATTGAAATTCCGTTATCAAAATGCTCTAATCTAAAATTATCTATTTTTGGCATCTTTACTCACTTTAATATCATCAAGATTGTAAGTTTTAACTTCAGTGCTATCTCCGTTAGTAAATTTAACAGACACAGTTTCTTTTAATAGGTTAGTTGCGGTAACCTCGCCTTTGCCATCTGGGGTGGTAATTTTAAAACCTACTTTTGGCATGCGTTTTTGCAGTTCTTCATAATATTCGTCTTCATATTTCAAACAACAAAGCAGTCTGCCACACATCCCATTAATGCGAGTTGGGTTAAGTGATATGTTTTGATTTTTTGCCATTTTTATTGTAACTTTATCAAAGTCTTTTAAAAAGCGTTTACAACAACAAACTTGACCGCATATCCCTATAGCTCCTAAGCTTTTAGCTTCATCACGATTGCCAATTTGGCGCATCTCAATTCTTGTTTTATAAGTGCTACCTAGATTTTTTATTAGTTCTCTAAAATCCACACGGTCATCAGCAGTATAGTTAACTATAATTTTACTTCTGTCTAAATTTGTTGCAATAATGCCAATTTTCATATCTAAATTTAAACGCTCGGCCTCAGCTTTTATTTCAGGCAAAATAGAACGTGTGTATTTACAATTTTCACATCTTTTTTTATTATCTTCTTCTGTGGCAATACGAACAAAATCTGCAAGCTCAGGCTCAGCTTTTTCTTGTATTGATTTAATTATACCTAATTCTAAACCAGTAGAGGTGGAAACAACAACACGATCGCCACGTTTACAAGCGTTGGGTTTAATATATACGCTATTTGGTGAATCTAGTAAAACTACTTCAGTTACTTGCATAAAAATCTCTCCTTTAGAATATTAAATAGCAAATTGTCTAATATGAAATAAAAGTTTACATTGGCAATTTGTTTTTTATAGGCCTCATCAATAAGTGGAACAATGTGAGATACCGCTTTGTTGGTATACATCATTTTAAGTTGGTTAAGCCTGTCGCCATACTTATTGTTGTTATTAAGTATGCTTAGAAAAATATCTTGCAAACAGGTTAGGAATATGTTTTTATCAAACTCTTCCATACCGTCTACAGCTCTTGGGATATCTGCAGTTGTGGACAGGGCAAATAATAAATTGAAAATTGTGTCTATGGTTGTAGAGTAGGCACTGTTGGTAGACATATTTATAGCTTCGGTAAGTAAACAATCAGTATCTGGGTAAAAATTTATGTCCACGCCAGTTTTAGCATACTCGTTTGCAATATGTAATTTATCTTGTTTGTTTGGCTGACCAACAAAGACTTTATTTAATCTGCTTAAAATTGTTGGCAATAATTTATCTGTTTTTGTTGTGGTTAAAATAAATATAGAACTATTGTTAGGTTCTTCTATTGATTTTAATAGTTTGTTTTGAGCGGTTTCGTTAATAGTGTCTGCATCTAATATAACAAAAACCTGAATTTCGCCAGCAATAGGTTTTGTGTTAAGTTTGTTTATAATTTTACTAACATCATCAACTTTAATGCTATTTTGTTTTAAGATGTTAACATCTGGGTGAGTGCTACTTTCAAATTGTTTGCACATAGGGCAGTTGTTGCAAGCTGTGCCGTTTGCACAAACAAGAGATTTAACAAAGTTTAGTGCAACAGCCTCGTTTAAAAATTTGTCGGAAGAAAAAAACAAATAAGCATGATGTTTATTCAATTTTAATTGTTTGTATAAGCTTGTGCTGGTTATTGCAATCATAATAAGATTATATCATAAATTTACCATAATTACAAATATTTTTATTAATCTTTGCTGGTTAGTGATTGTAAAAATATAAATAAAAAAATATTTGACAAATAAAATTTTAAGTGTTAACATAATATTAATAGGGAGGGTTTAATGAACAATACAAAAAAGGGTTTTATGTATGCGGGTGGCATTTTGGGTATAATCGCTGCAGTTTCATGTATAATTTTAGGTGTAATTGCCTTGATTGCAACTAGTGTAATAGATTTTAATTTTGTTAATGAACTTATTGCTGAAATGAATGCTACAGCAACTACGGCAGAAGAACTGATTGTTCTTACAGAGGCTCAAATACACACGGTTGTAAGAATAAGCCGTGTAATTACAGTCTTAATAGGATTGTTTACTTTAGGTTTAGGTATTGCAAACTTGGTTTTAAGCAAAAAGGTTATTAAACTTGGTGCTGTTTGCAGTAATAAAAAAGGCGCGGTAATTGCACTTTTGGTTTTAAGTGTTTTAATTGGCAACTTAATTACTATGGCATTTATGATTACAGCACTTTGCTTAAGATTTGAAGAACAAAAGCCAAACGAAGACATTCCTGCAGAAAGTTTTCAAGAAATAGCTCAATAGTAAATAAAATCACCGTTTTTGCGGTGGTTTTTTGTTTAAAATTTACTTTTTATTTTGCGGTGTGGGTAATTAATATTGTTCCAACTTTCAGCTTTTTATATGTTTTGAATAAATGTAAGTAAAAATATGCAAAATAAAAAGATTTGTAAAACACTTGACAAAGTGGACGGGGGGGGGGTAGAATATTTTTATTATATAAAATAATTAAAACGCTAAAGATAGTGTAAGGGAAGGAGAAGGGTTATGGATAAAAATGAGCAAACAATCCAACAAGGAAGCGAAATACAAAAGAAAGAGACTTTTGGTGTTGTTCAACCTAAAAAGAGCAATACTCGTAAAAAGGTGGCAACAGCAGTAGTGGCAGGTGTTGTGTTAGCAACGGCAATAGCCGTGCCAATAGCAATAAAGGTAAACCAAAATAACGGTTACACTGTTAATATAGAATATAGGTTACAAGGCGAGCTTAACGGCACAAAAAGTTTAAACTTAAAAAAGGGTGCAAAGGTAGGCGATATTGTAGCTGAACAAATGGCGGGCTATGTTTTTGTTGGCTATTGCAGTGATGTTAATTGCCTACAACCATTAGACGCCGAAACAGAAATAACCAAAGATTTAACAGTATATCTCCATTATGTTGCAATAAACTATAGTTTTGCAAGCATCCCAGAAGGTGTAAAAATAACAACAAGCGCAGGCGATGTAACTACTAACACCAAACTAAATTATGGTGATGAAATAACCGTTACATATATAATCCCAGCAGGGCACTCTGTTGGTAATTTTAAATTAACTGGTGTGGAATTAATTTCTCAACAAGCTGATGTTACAGAAGATAATGGAGATATTTCTCGCACAGCAACCTACAAAGTTGTAGGCAACGGCACAAACGCACAATCAGTTATTTTAACTGCAGAGTTTGAAGCCGAAGCAAATCAATACACGGTAACCTTTATAAATGAAGGTGAAACTTTTGCTACACAAACATTGATTTATAATCAAAATTTATCTGCAGTGGGAGAACCCATAAAAGCTAGTAGTGCAGAAAAAGATTATTTCTTTGTTGGTTGGTCTACAGATAAAAATGCTAATCCTGATGATGAATTTGCTTTTGTTGATTTATCTATTATAAAAACAACTTCAAACATTACTTTATATGCAATATATAAAGAAGCGACAAGAGATTATGTGTTAACGATAGAATCTTCTACACCAGAATGTATAGAATTCTATAAATATAACACTGATATGGATACATGGAAAAGATTGGAAGAGTTGCCAACAACGTTTATGTATGGAGAAAAGGTTGTTGTAAGGTATGTAGAAACTGAAGGATGCAAAATGAAAAGTTTTATTTTGCAAACAGGATTTAAAAACACAAACATGTTTGCAGTGCTAGATGATCAAACTTACACTATTTATGAAGTTCAGGGTAATACGAAAGTTGTATATACAGAAGAAGAATATTTAAACTTCTCTTTGATGTCAGAAGGTTATGCTGTATCTGGATTAAAAATGAACGATGTCACTGATGTGATAATTCCATCAATTTATAAAGGTCAACCTGTTGTTGCTATCAGCAACTCTGCATTTAGCAGTAAAAGTTTATTAGAATCTGTTCAAATTCCAAATGGTGTAACAATGATAGGGTCTTATGCTTTTGGTAATTGCACAAGTTTAACAAATATAGCGATACCTGAAAGTGTTGCAACTATTGGAAGTTCGGCTTTCTCGGGGTGTTCGTCATTAACAAGTATAACAATTCCAGAAAGTGTTACAAGCATAGGAAGTTATTCCTTCCTAAATTGCAAAGTATTAACAGAAATAAATTACAACGCAGTCTCTGTAACAGATTTAACTGATTATAGTAATGTGTTTGGTAATGTTGGTTTAGACTCAGATGGAGTCATAGTAACATTTGGAGAAAAAGTAACAAGAATTCCAGCATGTTTATTTTATGCTAGTTCTTCATCATATAAATCTCCTAATATTACAAATGTGACAATAGGAGATAGTGTTGTTTCTATAGGTAATAGTGCATTTAGAAACTGTGAAGCGTTGACAGATATGAGGATGTCAGAAAATGTAACAACTATTGGAAGTTCAGCATTTTCAGGATGTTTATCTTTGACAAGTATAACAATACCAGAGGATGTAACGTCCATTGGGAATTATGCTTTTAATAATTGTAAAGCATTGACAAAAATTAATTTCAATGCTATCTCGGTCACAGATTTGTCTTTTGCTAATGGGGCCTTCTACTATGCGGGAATAGATGGTAAAGGAATAGTCGCGTCATTTGGAGAAAAAGTAACAAGAATTCCAGCATACTTATTTTCTTCGCCATCTTCTAGTTATTCTCCAAAACTAGTTAGTGTCTTACTTGGAGAGGGTATAATAAGTATAGGAAGTAACGCTTTTTATGGGGTCACAAGTTTAACTAGTATTAATATCTCAGATGGAGTAACCAGTATAGGAAGTAGTGCTTTTAGAAATTGTACAAGTTTAACTAGTATAAATATTCCAGACAATGTAACAAGCATAGGAAGTAATGCGTTTAATAATTGTACAAATTTGATTAGTATAACGATAGGAGCTGGTGTAACAAGTATAGGGGAGGATGCTTTTTCTAAATGTACAATGTTAACACAGGTTAATTACAATGCGCGTAGTGCGACGCTTGAAAAATGTATATTTATTAATGCTGGAGATTTGAGTTCGGGGATTACTGTAAATATTGGAAATAATGTTAAGGATATCCCAGCATCTTTATTTTCTGACACTTGGGGTGGCAGCATCCATGGTGGACCGCCCAAAATAACAAGTATTAACATTCCTAGTAGCGTTACAAGTGTTGGAAGTTGGGCATTTTATAACAGCTCAGGGTTTTTGATCAACTTAACAATAGACAGTGAGTATGTCTATAAAAATGCAATAGGAAATTTTAGAGGTGCAAAAAATATACATATTTTAAAAAGCATTGATGATAATAGTAGCACTTATTTAACAAACAATTATAAATTATACAATAAAATAGATGGATATAACACATACTCTAAAGCAACTTATGATATAGATGAACAAGGTATAATGTATGCCGAAATAGATGGGGGATTGTCTGTTGTGGGATATATGGGGACATCAGATTCTTTAATCATACCATCAACATATAACAGGTTACCTGTTATTGAAATTGGTTCAAAGATTAACCCTTCTTTAATAAATGTAGTTATTTCGGAAGGTGTGACAAGAATAGGAAGCTATGCTTTTAGTAATTGCACAAAGTTGACTAACATAAATATCCCAGATAGTGTAGAAAGCATAGGGCAAGGTGCGTTTGAGTATTGCTCAGGTTTGACCAGTATTGTCATTCCTAGTGGAGTAACAAGTATAGAATTGTGGACATTTCAGTACTGTACAAGTTTAACTAGTTTAATTCTGCCAGACACCTTGACTACAATTATGAATAATGCGTTTTATCATTGTGCAAAGTTAACAAGCATAGATATTCCAAGTAGTGTAACTACTATAGGGAGTAGTGTGTTTTTTGGTTCAGGATTAACTAAGATAAATTATTTAGGCACTGCGATGCAATGGCTTGGTGTTAATGAACCTACAGATAAAACTAGTTATTACAAAAAATTATATATAAATGGAATTGATTATGACACTGCCATGGCGGACTATTTGATTGATGAAATAGTTTTGCCGGAAGGAGTAACAAGAATTGGTGCATATAAATTTTACGATAGAAAAGATATTATAAGCATTATTATGCCAGAGGGTATTACTAGCATAGGAAGTAACGCGTTTTATGGATGCACTGGCATAACAAGTATAACAATACCAGAGGGTATTACTAGCATAGGAAGTAACGCGTTTTATGGATGCACAAAATTAACAGAAATAAAATTCAATGCAATAGCAATAACTGATATACATAATTTAAGTAACATTTTCTATAATGCAGGTGTTGACGGAGAAGGAATAAATGTTATATTTGGAGAAAATGTAACTCAAATACAGATCGGAAGAGCACACGTCTGAACTCCAGTCACCATAATACATCTC
>CANDFN010000031.1 GCA_947384015.1 uncultured Clostridia bacterium
CTAGAAGACTTAGTAAAGCTCGCTGATTTAATGCAATTAACAACAGATGAACTGTTAGGTAGAGAAACAAGCCTAATAAATTTGAACTGCTTAGCAGATACCGAAGCATATCTAATTCGCAAAATCTTAAAAATGAATGAGTTAGAACTTGCAAAAACTAAAGCCTATGTAATGGGGCTTACGGAGTAACAATGCAGAACGAACTAACAAAAGAATATGAGCGCTTTATAGAGCTTTTAAAAAAGAACATGAGCGCATAGAGTTTTTAAAAGCAGAAAATGAAATCGCTCAAGCATTTTACACAGGCAAACTAGACAAAGAAGATATAAAAACATATAATCAAAAAAATGTTCCTTTACTAATGGAGGAACAAATAATGAAATATCAAGGAATAACAATACATAAAAGCCCTTATGCTAACACTTGGTTTACAAGGTATAGAAAAGACGGTAAACAATACTTTATAAGTGCCAAAACGCAAAAGGAATGCTATGATAAATTAAAAAAAGCTTTAAAACAGTCTGCGCAGAATAAACAGACATCAGAAACACAAACAAGCCAGACAAATGAAATAACATTTATAGGGTGGTATAATAAGTGGCTCAATCTTTATAAAACAGGCAAAGTAAAAGAGCAAACTTTAAGAGATTACAGCACTATATTAAAAAATATACCAGCAGAAATTCAAACTAAAGAACTGAACAAAATACAGCTTGCGGAACTGATAGAGATAATAAATAGTTGTAAAGCAGAAAGGCAAAAACAAAAATTATATGATTTGTTAAACATGCTTTATAAAAAAGCAATAGATAATGACATTTTAGATAAAAACTTAATCGCTCGCATAGATAAGCCAAAACACGAAAAAAATCACGGACAGGCACTAACAAACGAACAGCAAACTATTTTAATAGAGGTTTGCAGAGATATACCTAATGCAGATATAATGCTAATTGCTATGTATCAAGGCTTAAGGCGTGGCGAGGTGTTAGGTTTAACTATTGACAATTTAGATTTTGAAAACAACACCATAACCATAGATAAATCATATAACCAACAGAACAAGTTTGACACAACAAAAAACAAGCAAAGTATGAGAACAATGCCTATGTTTACTGAAAGTAGAGCAATCTTATTGAAATATAAAAACGCAAAAAATAGAATTTTTGACTTAACGACAAAACAATACGAAAGAGTTATTGACGAGATAAAGAATAAGTCAGAAATTGAAAATTTAAAAATGAAAGATATGCGTAGCACTTTTATAACAAGATGTAAAGAATTAAACATTCCAACACATATTATACAATCGTGGGTAGGTCATGTTTTAGGCAGTTCTGTAACAAATGCAGTGTATACAAAACATAACCCAGATGCCGACAATAAGTATATTAATATACTTAATAAATCAAAATTATACTCAAATTATACTCAAAAGAAAAAATAGCTTATACAACATATACTACATATATTATATAAGCCATTTTATAACCACAATATATTGTGGTGTATGGCGGAGAGTGAGGGATTTGAACCCTCGCGCGCCTTTCGACGCCTACATCCTTAGCAGGGACGCCTCTTCGACCTCTTGAGTAACTCTCCATACCGAATTTGTTTGTGCAACTTTATGGTGGTTGCAACTATTAACATTTGTTTTATAAGAGTAATATAATGCAATAATATAAATACTAAACTTAATAAAGCTCTAAATAAAACAAGTAAATTATATCATATAAAAAAAGTTGTGTCAACCATATAAGAACCAATTTCTGTTAAAAAAATAGATTAAACGAAATTAGATTTGTAACTTTTTCACTAAATTTAACCAAAAATAAAAAAAGTAGGTTAAAAACCTACCTTTTAAAATAATATTAAATTTTATAAGCGAACTTTAAACAAAACAGATTAAAACAAATTATTTTTAAACCACTATATTAAAAATTCTGCCTGGTATATAAATAATCTTTTTATATCCGTTTGTTAGGTGGTTACTAACTTCCTCAACAGCTTTTGCCTTAATTTCTTCCTCAGAGGCAGATTTATTAACAGTAATTTTACCGCGTAACTTTCCGTTTACTTGAATAGGAATTTCTATTTCATCTACTACAAGCTTGCTTTCGTCGTAAGTAGGCCAGCTTTCGTATGCGATAGTGTTGTTATGTCCAAGTTGTTGCCATAATTCTTCTGTTACAAAAGGGCATATTGGGTTTAAAAGTTTTATAAAGCCTTCTGCATAATTGCGAGGAAAGTTATTAACTTTTGAAAGAGCATTAACAAATATCATCATTTGAGAAATTGCTGTGTTAAAGTTTAGTGTTCCATAATCTTCGGTAACCTTTTTAACTGTTTGGTTATATATCATATCTAGTTCTGGGTTAGGGGTGTTGGTAATTTCTTTTTCTTGATATAATCTATAAACTCTATCAATAAATTTACGCGAGCCAGCAACGCCATTATCGTCCCATGGTTTAGAAACTTCTAGTGGTCCCATAAACATTTCGTATAAGCGCAAAGTGTCAGCGCCATATTTTGCAACAATATCGTTAGGATCAACAACATATTCAGGGTAGCGTTTACCCATTTTAATGCCATTTGCACCCAAAATCATTCCTTGGTGAACAAGTTTTTTAAATGGTTCACTTACAGGAACTAAACCTTTATCAAACAAATAGTTGTTCCATACGCGAGAGAATAGTAAATGTCCAACCGCATGTTCTGGTCCTCCTACATAAAGGTCTACTGGCAACCAGTGTTTTAACAGTTCTTTGTTTGCAAATTCTTTATCATTATCTGGGTCAATATAACGCAAGAAATACCAACTGGAACCAGCGCTTCCTGGCATAGTGTTAGTTTCACGTTTAGCTGGCTTGCCGTCAAATTTAATATTTACCCAGTTTGTAGCTTTTGCCAGTGGGCTGTTACCGTCTTTGGCTGGCTTGTAATTATCAAGTTCTGGTAGAAGTAGTGGAAGTTCGTCATCTGGTAAAGCTGCAGTAGTGCCATCTTCAAAATGCACAACAGGTATAGGTTCTCCCCAATAACGTTGGCGAGCAAAAATCCATTCTCTTAAACGGTAATTGGTTTTGCGTCTTGCACAGCCCACTTTTTCCAACTTGCAAGTAATAGCTTCTTTTGCTTGCTCTACAGTTAAGCCATTGAATTCTGCGCTGTTTATTAGTTTGCAACCTTTATCTAAATAGTCTTGCTTTTCAAAAGCGTGTTTGCTAATATCTTTGCCTGATATAACTTGAATAATAGGTATGTTGTGAGTTTTAGCATATTCGTAGTCGCGTTGGTCGTGGCTAGGCACAGCCATAACTGCACCGGTTCCATAACTAGCAAGCACAAAATCTCCCAAATAAATTGGCACTTGTTTTCCGTTTACAGGGTTAATTGCTAAAACACCATTAAGCACGCATCCAGACTTGCTTTTGTTAAGTTCGGTGCGTTCCATGTCTGATTTCTTTGCGGTTTCGGCACGATATTTTTCAACCTCGTTCCAATTTTTAATGCGAGGTTTTAATTCGTCCACTAATTTATTTTCTGGTGCAAGAACCATAAAGGTTATGCCGTAAATTGTTTCTATGCAAGTGGTGTAAATAGAGAATTTGCCACCACCTACAATTTCAAAGTCTACCTCAACACCAGTAGATTTGCCAATCCAGTTACGTTGAATAGCCTTTGTGCTTTCTGGCCAATCAATTTCATTTAATCCGTTTAAAAGTTTTTCGGCGTATTTTGGTGTGTCTATTACCCATTGTTTCATATTCTTTTTAATAACAGGGTAGCCTCCGCGCTCACTTTTGCCGTCAACAATTTCATCATTTGCAAGCACACAACCAAGCTCCTCGCACCAGTTAACTGGCATTTCTACACACTTTGCTAATCCGTCTTTATAAAGTTGTTTAAAAATCCATTGAGTCCATTTGTAGTATTTGGGGTCGGCAGTAGAAATGGCTTTGCTCCAATCATAAGAAAAACCAAGGTTGTTTAATTGATTGGTAAAATGTTTAATGTTTTTTTGTGTAAAGCCGTCTGGGTGATTACCTGTATCAATAGCATATTGTTCGGCTGGTAGACCAAAAGCGTCCCAGCCCATTGGGTGCAAAACATTATAACCTTGCATACGTTTCATTCTGCTTACAATGTCAGTAGCAGTGTAGCCCTCTGGGTGACCAGCGTGCAAACCAGCGCCTGATGGGTATGGGAACATGTCTAACGCGTAAAACTTTGGTTTGCTAAAATCCCAAACGTCAGTTTTGAAAGTGTTGTGTTCTGCCCAATATTTTTTCCATTTGTTTTCAATTTCACTATGGTTATATTCTTTCATGAATTCTCCTTTTTTAATTTGCGATTAACAAATAGTTATTCTTTATAATAAAAAATTGACGGCGATTGTGCCGTCAACAAATTACAGGCACAACCAAAATATGTGCCAACATATTTGGCACTGCTAAATTGTGAGTAATAAGTTTAAGCTTTTCATATTTGCATTTTAACATAACCCATTTAAAATGTCAACAAAATGAAAATATTAAATAAGAATTTAAAACTAAAAGGTTACTATGTAAAAAACATAAAAAATACAAAGACGGAAATGTCTTTGTATGTTAAAATTATAAATTATATAATAAACTAGCGTGGAGTATAACTGTTGCAAGGTGCTTGGTCTTCTTCACTGCCAACAAATATGCCATTAGAAAAGCATTCGCCGTTCTTGTTAAAAATACATTCTTTTTTGCTACAAATGATGTTCATAGTTTTGCAGTGATGATAGGGTGCAATGTCAGGTTCGTGAGTAAACATATCTTGAGATACATCTTCAACAACTTTGTTATCGTCAATGTTTAGGTCGTCGCAGTCTGCATTACTGTTCACATTTAAGTTTTTACGGTTGCATTTAGCTTTTTCATTGTAAATACAACTATATTTTCTACAAATAATGTCCATAACTTTATTTTTTACCTTAAAATATAATTTATACCTAAAAATGGTAAATTAAAAAAGTGTATATTGACAATAAAAATCTAATATGTTAAAATAATAACGGAGATTGTATATGAATAAACCTTTGGAAGAATTAGATAAAGATTTTATAAGGATTTGGAGTAGATACACACTTTTGCCAGATTACAAATTAATAAAAAAACCATTAGAGGAATTGGCAAAATTGGGGCAAAAAGACGCAATTATTAAATATTATTTGTTGAAAATAGCAAATAAAGAAAAAAACATAGCACCAGAGGTAGAAAGGTTTGTTAACGCTTTGGATGAAAACGCAAGCCTAACAAACGCATGTTGCAAAGCTTTAAAACTTTACCATGCAGATATGGAAAGACTTTTAAGAAGGGTGGAAGGCGCGCAACGCAATTATGAATTATATAAAATTAGTCAACATGGTCATATAAAAACAACAAAAGTTAATGCGGACGGTTGGTATAGAAAAACTAGTTATAAAGTTGAAAAACAGGCGAAAAAGGCAAGAGTTAGAATTAATTTTGAGAACTATCAAGAAGATAAAGAAGTTTACGAACAAAGTGATTTTATTCAGTTTATAAAACCAGCTTTAAATAAATATGTAGTTAGTATAAACAAAGAGGTAATTCAAAGGAATTCATCCATCGCTAGAAGAGAAAATTTCTTTACCGCATTAAGAACATTTCCTTCTTACCAAGAGCTTTATTTATATTTAGAAATGTTACAGTTTATAGATATTGTGCCAGAAGATCCAATTTTTAAAGATACAAAATGCTTAAAAGGATTGAAGAACCATTTGGCACATGTTTATACTTCTCCGTTTGTGGATTACACACCAAGTTCTGCTGAAGACTTTGCATTGGCACAGTTGCTTTACAAAGGCGAAGTTAAAAAGCATAGTTTGTTTTATAACATATGGGCAAAAGACTATTTAACAAAAAAGGCAATGGAAGAATATTCTACACAGCTTGCCTCAAGTTTAAACAAACAAAAAGATAAAGGCACAAATTTAGCTCCAGCGGAGGATGTAGACACAACTCAAATAAATGTTATAAATTAAGGGCAATAAGCCCTTTTTTTGTTTAAAAATAGTTTTGATTATAATAAAAAATATGATATAATAAAAAGGACGGATGTTTAGTTTTTGCTAATAAAAGGAGTTTTAAGTGAAAGTTATTTTAATTAAAGACTTAAAAGGTAAAGGCAAAGCGGGGGATGTTATAGACGTAAACCCAAGTTATGCAAGCAATGTGCTTATAAAACAAGGCATTGCAAAAGAGGCAACAAAAAGTAATTTAAATGACCACAAAGGTCAAATGGACGCAAAAGTATTTCATCATGGCGAAATGGTAAAAGAGTATCAAGCCATAGCCAATAAAATGAAAGGCAAAAAATACGATTTTACCCTAAGCGTAGGTGCAAATGGTAAAGCATTTGGCTCTGTAACCAAACAAGATGTTTTAAATGCTCTTGTTGCTGACGGCTTTAAGGTAGAAAAAAATATGATAAAAGATTTCCCACCAGTTAAAGGTGTGGGGCAATATAAAGTTGTAATTCAACTTATTAAAGAAGTGTCTACCGAAGTTGTAATAAATGTAATGGTAAAATAAATCCTTAAAACTAGGGGTTTAAAGGGGAACAAAAAAACACTCGCTGTTAGGCGAGTGTTTTTTCTAGGCTGACTATTTGCAATAGAGTGAAGCCGGCAATCCCCATTCTCAATATTCCTGACCTAGCAACTTAAATAATTAAACATCAGTTAAAAGGGGTTAAAAACTTTTTCCTAATTTATTATTTAAGTTGTTTATATTATAGCAGACTCAATCGGCTCTTGTCAAATAAATTTGACCCTTTTGCGTCATAATATTTTTATATGAAACAAGAAATAATTTTAGATGTTTTTGCAAAAAGGTTAAAAGAACTAATGGACGCTGATGATAAAATTAAATCTATAGCAGATTTAGCGAAATTGGCAAACATTCCAAGAACTTCTATTAACAATTGGATTTTAAAGAAAAGAGTTCCAACAATATATTCAGTTTATCAAATTGCCGAATATTTTGGAGTAAGTATAGACTACTTAACTGGTAGAAAGGATTTTGAATGATAGGTTGACCTATCATTTTTTTATAATTGTTAAAATTTTTATTAAAAAATTATTACTTTTATGTTATAATGCTAACGGAGTAGGTATGGAAAACAAAAAGAAAAAGCAAAGTAAGGAAGAGTTGTCGGTTGCGGAGAAGGTGGAATTAAGTTTACAAAAACGTTTTCATAAAGAACTATTCTCGCGCTTTTGCCGTGCTATAAATGAATACGATTTAATTAAGCCAAATGATAATATTGCAGTGTGTATTTCTGGCGGTAAAGATAGCATGCTAATGGCAAAACTTTTTCAGGAATTAAAAAAACACAATAAGTTTCCATTTGAAGTTAAGTTTTTGGTTATGGACCCTGGTTACAGCAAACCAAACCGCAAAAAGCTAGAAGACAATGCAAAACTACTTAATGTGCCAATTAATTTATTTGAGACTGATATATTTAGCAATGTTGTGAATATAGATAAATCCCCTTGTTATATTTGTGCAAGGATGAGGCGCGGACATTTATACAGCCAAGCAAAGCAGATGGGTTGCAACAAAATTGCGCTAGGTCATCATTATGATGATGTTATAGAAACAATAGTTATGGGTATGCTTTATGGCGCGCAAATGCAAACCATGATGCCAAAAGTAAAAAGTAAAAATTTTGAAGGTATGGAACTTATTCGTCCAATGTATTTAATAAGGGAAAGTGATATTAAGCAATGGTGCAAATATAACGGTTTAAGTTTTTTACAATGTGCCTGCAAGTTTACAGATGAAAATTATGGCAACGCACAAGAAACCGCATCTAAGCGAAAAAAAGTAAAAGAACTAATTGCAAGTTTAAAAGAAGAGGACCCTCAAATAGAAGGCAACATTTTTAAAAGTGTGGAAAACGTAAACCTTGCAACGGTTATTGCGTATAAAGACAAACAAAATAATCGTCATCACTTTTTGGATGATTACGACAATTAGGAGAAAGAATGAAAAAGTTGGTTCTTAGTGGCAGTGCAAAAAATCAGGCAGAAGTTAATAGGTTTTTGCAACACTTTAAAGATAAGTATGAAATTTTAGACTACCCAAAAGTTATAGACGGCGATTTTATGAAAAATTATAATAAAGTCCACACAAATTTTTATAAAAGTATAGAAAATGCGGATGTGTTCTTTTTAATGAATTTTGATAAAAACGGAGTAAAAGGCTATGTGGGTTCTGCGGGCTTTGGAGAACTTAGTATTGCATTATTTTTAAAATTAATTGCTAAAAAAGAAATTGAAATTTTAATTTATCAAATGCCAGATAAAAGTGTAGCATCTTACGATGAAATTGAACTTTGGTTAAAACTAGGCTACATTAAAATTTATGATAAAAAAATTTAATTAGGAGAAGTTATGAAAATTTTTTATGTTCATCATGCATTAAGAGATGTTGGTAACCAACCAAGCCCTAAAGATGGATTAAAAGCATTGGGTGTTAAAGATGCAAAAAACACCGCAAAACTTTTTGAAGATGCTTTTAAAAAAATAAAGTTTAAAGCAATTTACACTTCGCCATTTTTTAGATGCACCGAAACTGCAAAATTGATTAACAAATATATGAAATTGCCGATAATTGAAGATGCTAGATTCAATGAATTTTTTGATGGACATATGGTGGCAAATCATCCACTAGTTCCTACAGAAAAAGAAAGTTGGGAACAATGTCAAACAAGAATAATTGAAGCACTTGAAGATATTGTTAATAAATATGATGACGATGATGCGGTTATTTGTGTTACAAGTGGGGTAAATATTACGGCTTTTGTGTGCGTGGCTTTTGGCATTTTGCCAAGCAATAGCAATCCTTTCCCACTGGTTCCAAGTTGCTCGCCTATGGGGTTTGATATTAATAAAGATTGTTTTAAAAGATTAAAAGCGTTAAAAACAAACAGTAAACATAAGTAAGTTAGTAAAGGGGAGATATGAAACATATTGCAATTTTGCGCCAACCTTTTTATGGTATGGTTTTAAACGGCACAAAAACAATAGAAAGCCGTTGGGGGATGAACAAGTGTGCACCTTTTGGTAAAATTAAGGTGGGCGATGTAATTTATATAAAACAAACAGGCAAACCTGTAACGGCAAAGGCTGTGGCAAAAGAAGTTAAATTTTACACCTTAACACCCAAACTTGTGGAAGAAATCCGTATTAAATATGGTAAGCTTATTGGCACAGATAAGTTTGAAGATTGGGAAACAACGCTAAACAAAAAATATTGCACACTTATTTGGTTAGACAAGGTAGAAAAAATTCCACCAATGCAAGTGCCGCGTAGCAATGGTGCGGGCTGGATTATTTTAAAAGATTAAAAAAGAAGAATTATAAATTCTTCCTTTTTGATAGTCTTTTAACTTATTAGTATAAACAATTTTAAACAAACAAAAGTGTTAACAAACTTAAAAATATTAGGTAAAAGCTAAAATAAAATAAACGATTTTTCTTAACCACTTTTAACATCAATTTAATAGAGAGTATGCCAAAAACAAAGGATGCAACAAACACTATAACCATGCCTACCCAGTTGATAGTAACTGGGTTTTTTATTAGGTCAATGCCTTCGTAAACGGCACTAGCAATAATAATTGGGATGCTCATTAAAAAAGAAAAATCTAATGCCTCGTTTTTATTAATACCTAAAAACAAACCGGTAACTAATGTTGTGCCACTACGTGAAATGCCTGGCAATACGGCTAGCCCTTGTGTGACGCCCATAATAAACGAGGTCTTTTTTGTAAAATATTTATTGCCATTGGCTTTAAAGTCTACAACAAATAAAAGCACAGCAGAAATTAAAAAGCCCCAAATAGTTGATGAGGTGGAAAAGCCACTTTCAAAAAATTTATTAAATACTAAAACAATTAAAACTGTGGGTATGGTTGCGATAATTAGGTTAAGGTTTGTTTTATTAATAGGGTGGCGGATTAGTGAAAATAATCTTTTTCTATAACAATAAATTACCGCCAAAAGTGTGCCTAGATGAGCCACAACGCTTAACAATAGTAGATTGTCCAAATTAAAAAACGAGCCAAACAAAACAATATGACCGCTACTAGATACTGGCAAAAATTCGGTTAAACCTTGAACTAAGCCTATTAAAAAATATTTTATTGCACTATTCACTTGAAATTTTCCCCAATTTGTTATATTATTATATTGACGGATTTAAAATAATATCACAAAATAAAGAGGCAATATGTTAGTAGACGAAATAAAACAAACAGCTAAAGAAAATAAAGTTAATTTATTTTTTGATATGGATGGAACTGTTGTAGAATACGAAACAGGTAAAAAAGACGCAATTATAAATAATTTGCCAAATGTTTATATAAATGCACGTCCGCTAAAATCTGTGCTAAAACAGGTTAAAAGTTTAAGTAAAAACAAAAATATTACAATTTATATTGTGTCTAACTGCCATTATCACGAACAAGAACAAGAAAAACTTGCATGGCTAAATAAACATATGCCATATGTAAAAAAAGAAAATATAAAAATACTTGTGCTTTCAGAAATGGAGTTTACTACCAAAGAAAAACCTTTTTTAAAGTCTAAATACATTAAAACAATTATGGAAAAAGAGCCGGCAAGCGTTAACTATTTTATAGAGGATGATGTGCCAATAATTCGCGCAAGTATGACGGCTTTGCCAGAACTTAAAGTTGTGCATGTAAGCACATTTGTAAAATAAGGGGAAATATATGTTCTCCTTTACGGAAGGCATATAAAAGAGGAGGGCTTAATTTATTTTAAGTTTGCTATGCTCACAAATAAATATTTATCAATCAAAAATTATTAAATAAATTTAAAATTAAGATTGCTAAATATTTAGTGCTAACGCACAAAATAAATTATTAGGAGAAATTATGAAATTAGGAATTGTAGGTTTGCCAAATGTGGGCAAAAGCACATTATTTAATGCAATTACAAAAGCTGGCGCAGAAAGTGCCAACT
>CANDFN010000032.1 GCA_947384015.1 uncultured Clostridia bacterium
AGGGTGTAATTTAAAGGTAAAGTATTTAGATGTAAACACATGTGTGGTAGAAGGCGAAATAAAACTGGTTGAAGTTGTTTAATTAATTATTAAGTTCAGTTTTTGGAGGATTATGAAGATTGAGTTAGAGGGCTACAATTTAGATGAACTTATAAAGGTTTTATACCGCAAAAAGATTACTTTAATAAATCTTCAAAAGGTTGAAGATAATCATATAATATTTGAAATTGAAGATAAAGACCATAAAAAAGTAAAAAAATACATACTAAATTACAAAACAAAAACAATTTTAGGCAGATTTAGGCAGTTGCCAAAATTAATGCTTGCAAATTTAGGCATCATTTTAGGTGTGTTTTTTGGTAGTATATTTATGTTGTTTGCAAGTGCTTTTACTTGGCAGATATGCGTTTATGGCACAGAAGAATTAACTTATAACGAAATTATTACCGTGCTTGCAAATAACGGAATAAAAAAGGGAAAGATAAATCATGCCAGCTGTGAGGAAATTGAAACAATACTTTTAAATAACTACAATCGTATAGCTCAAGTTTCTGTAATAAAACAAGGCACAGCAATAATCATAAATTTAAGTGAGAAGTTGGTTTACAATAGCACAGAATACGAGCCAATAACAGCAAAGTTTAATGGAATTGTTACAGAAACACATATTCTAACAGGTACAACCAATGTAAAAGTGGGAGATTATGTAAACGTTGGCGATGTATTAGTTTTACCTTTTAATATATTACCAAATGGTGAAAGGGTTAGTGTTAAACCAATGGCAGAAATTAAAGCTAAAATTTTTGTTGTTGGCACTTGCAGTTTAAGTAAAACAGAACAATGTTTAACTCGCACAGGTAAAACAATTATTACCTATAACTATCAACTTTTTAATTTTAACTTATTTTCTGGCAAAAATAAAAATTCGTTTGCGCTATTTGATAGAATTGTGTATAATGAAAATGTAAGTGATTTAATTCCATTTAAACGCCAAAAAATTGTTTATTACGAGTTGGCAATAACAGAAAAAACAAATAATCTAACAGAGGAACAAACCGCACTAGAACAAAAAGCAAGACAACTTGCGCAAAGCAAACTTCCAACAGATTATACTTTGCTGGATGAAAGTTCTTCGGTTAGTGTGGTAGAAGATACGATGTATGCAAGCACAACATTTACAATTATTGGAGTTGTAAATTAAAAAAGGATGAACTATGGTAGAATTTTTAGGTAAAGCAACAAACGAAATAAAACAAGAGTTTGAACGTGTTTTTAACGCTATTCAGCAAAAGTTTTTGTTACCTAAAAATATAAAAGTTAATGTAAATTTTGTAAGCGAAACAAAAATAAAAAAACTTAACAAAAGCACCCGCAACATAGATAAAGTTACAGATGTTTTAACCTATCCATATATTAATTTAAAGGTTGGGCAAAAATTAAAAGTGCAAGATTATGTTATGGACATAGACCCAGAAGATAACACACTAACAATAGGGGACATATATATTTGTTCAGCTGTTGCTACAAGGCAAGCTGAGGAATATAAACATTCCTTTAAAAGAGAGATGTGCTTTTTATTCTGCCATGGAATGCTTCATATTTTGGGTTATGATCACATAGAAAAAGCGGACGAAAAATTAATGATAGAAATGCAAAAAAATATTTTAACAGAGCTGGGCATTACGCGTGAAGATTTTCGCTGTGGCTTTGTAACTATAGTTGGCAAAACTAATGTTGGTAAAAGCACGCTAATTAATCGTTTGGTTGGTCAGCATGTTGCAATTGTTAGCCCTAAAAGTCAAACTACAAGGGAAAATATAATTGGTGTTTATAATGATAAAAACACGCAAATTGTTTTTGTAGATACACCAGGTTATCATAAACGTGCAAACAAAATAGATGATGAAATGGATAAGAATATTGCTATTGCAAATCAAGACACAGAAATTGTTTTGATGCTAATTAGCGCAAAACAATCTTTGCAAGAACAATTTGACGAAATGTTAAAAAAGGTAAACACAGATGCTTATAAAATTTTGGTTATTAACAAAGTAGATGAAACAACTTACGAAAAGCTTTATCCGCAACTGGCAAAATTGGATGTGAAACAAGCCGATGAAATAATTCCAATTTCTGCACTAAAAGGCACAAATTGTGATAAGCTTTTAGAAATAATAAAGCAACATTTGCCAACCTTTAATTATGAAATGAGATACTTCCCAATAGATGAATATACAGATAAAACAGTGCGCCAAATGGTGGCAGAGTTGGTTAGAGAAAAAGCACTATATTTACTTGATGATGAAATACCGCATGGCATTCAAGTTGTGGTAAACGAATATAAAGAAAACGAAACCCCAATCCAAATTTGCGCTGACATTTATTGTGAGCGAGATAGTCATAAAGCCATCATCTTAGGCAAGGGTGGAGCAATGATAAAAGAGATATCAACAAAGGCCCGTATGTCTATAGAAAAGTTTGTTGGTAAGCCTGTTCGTTTAGAGCTTTATGTTAAAGTAAAACAAGGTTGGCGTAACGATATTAAGGCAATTACAGAATTTGGACTAAATGCAGGAGAATAATAAAAATATTGAAAAATAGTATAAAAAACGGCTAAAAATAGCTGTTTTTTTTTTGTTTTAATATAAACTAATAAAATTTTTATTTTTTTTTAGCCAATTAAAACATTTGCATTTTTATTAATAAACTCTTATAATGATAATGTATTGGCATAAAAAGTTTTGCTTTGCATATAATATAAGTATAAATAAGGAGGGAAGTATGACGATCGCAGAAATAGGTGCAGGCTATATGGAACTATATAACAAAACACATAAAAAATTCTATTATGAAATGTATTTAAATTGTAATAGGCTTTCCTTCAATATTGAAAAGTTGGCACAAGCAGAAGCTGAATTAAAAAAGTATAGTAACGAAGAAAATGCGTTTTCACTTTAAAAATGGATACAAAAGTTAAAGGAATTATTATTAAATTATCTAACTATAAAGAGGCGGACAAACTCGCCTCAATTTTTAGTTTGGAAGAAGGAATTATAACTGCTAAATTTACAGGCGTAAAAAAAGAAAAAGCAAAATTTAAAGCAGTGGCTCAACCTTTTTGCTTTGCAGATTTTGTGCTTAACACTAAAGCTGATTCAAACACGGTAACAAGTGCAAATATTATAGATAATTTTTTTGGAATAACAGCTAACTATCAAAAAACAATTTGCGCATATATCGTTTTAGACATCTTGCAATCAATTTTGCCAAAACAAAAAACCGAGCAAGAAATATTTGTGTTAACAATAAAAGCGCTAAAAGATATAGAACAAAAAAATGAATATATTTCGTTAATAAATTTTATTTTGCAGTTTATAAATTTTTCTGGCATGAAAGTAGAGTTTGATTGTTCTGGAACTATTTTATTAGATAAAGACACGGGCAATTTTACTTCAGCCAAATCATTGTGGACAGTGCCCATAGATAAAAAAGTTTACAACCTTTTAAAAGTTATAAATGATAGTGGTGAAGAAAATGAAAGAGATGAAGTTTTAGAAAAATTAGAATATTCCGAAACTATTTTAAAACAAACCTTGCGTTTAACAAATAGCATAATGCTTGCAAAATTTGGGGTAGAATTAAAAACATTTGAATTTGTTTAAAAAAATAAAAACAGGCATGAATTTTGCTTGCTTTTTTTTTCTAGATTTATTATGCTTAAAGAGTATTAAATAAAGGAGTTGTTATGAAAAAATACGTATACTTATTTAGTGAAGGCAATGCAAGCATGGTAAACCTATTGGGCGGTAAAGGTTCTAACTTGGCAGAAATGACAAATCTTGGTTTGCCTGTTCCACAAGGATTCACTATTTCAACCGAAGCATGCACAAAATATTATGAAGACGGCCGTCAAATAAATGATGAAATCAAAGCCGAAATCATGAAGAACATCACAAAGATGGAAAAGATTACAGGCAAAAAATTTGGAGATAAACAAAATCCACTTCTTGTTTCTGTGCGCAGTGGTGCTAGGGCAAGTATGCCTGGTATGATGGACACAATTTTAAACCTTGGCTTAAACGAAGAAGTTGTAGAAACACTTGCAGCGAAAAGTGGCAACCCTCGTTGGGCGTGGGACTGTTACAGACGTTTCATCCAAATGTTTAGTGACGTTGTAATGGAAGTTGGCAAAAAATATTTTGAAAAATTAATAGACCAAATGAAAGAAAAACGCGGTATCACCTCTGATGTAGATTTAACTGCGGATGACCTAAAATCATTGGCTAAACAATTTAAAGCTGAGTATAAAAAACAACTTAAAAAAGAATTCCCAGCAGACCCTAAAGAACAATTGTTTGAAGCTATAAAAGCAGTGTTCCGTAGTTGGGACAACCCTCGTGCTAATATCTATCGTATGGACCATGACATCCCATATTCTTGGGGGACAGCAGTAAACGTTCAAATGATGGCGTTTGGTAACATGGGAGAAACATCTGGAACAGGTGTTGCATTTACACGTAACCCTGCAACTGGAGAAAAAGGCTTAATGGGCGAATTTTTAATGAACGCACAAGGCGAAGACGTTGTTGCTGGTGTGCGCACTCCAATGCCTATTGAAAAAATGGCTGAAGTTATGCCAGAAGTATACGAACAATTTAAAAAGATTTGTAACATCTTAGAAGAACATTATAGAGATATGCAAGATATGGAGTTTACAATAGAGGATAAAAAACTTTATATGTTGCAAACAAGAAACGGTAAAAGAACCGCTGCAGCTGCAATTCGTATTGCGTGCGATTTAATTGATGAAGGCATGATTACAGAACAACAAGCATTAATGCAAATTGATGCCAAAACTTTAGACATGCTTTTACACCCAACTTTTGATGCAGAAGCTTTAAGCAAAGCAAATAAAAATAATGTTGTAGGTAAGGGTATAGCAGCTTCTCCAGGTGCTGCTGCCGGCACTATTGTATTTACAGCAGAAGATGCAGTAAAACAAGGTAAGGCTGGTAAAAAGGTTATACTTGTTCGTTTAGAAACTAGCCCAGAAGATATTGAAGGCATGAAATATGCTCAAGGTATTTTAACTGTTCGTGGTGGTCAAACATCACACGCTGCAGTTGTAGCACGTGGCATGGGAACTTGCTGCGTTTCTGGTTGTGGCGAAATTAAAATGGATGAAGAAAACAAACGTTTCACTCTTGCAGGCGCTGAATATAAAGAAGGCGATGCTTTATCTTTAGACGGTTCTACTGGTAACATTTATAACTGCATAATTAAAACTGTTCCAGCAGACCCTAACACAGGCTATTTTGGTAGAATAATGAAATTAGCAGATAAATATAAAGCATTAGGTGTTAGAACAAATGCAGACACTCCAGCGGATGCTAAACGCGCATTTGAACTAGGTGCGCAAGGCATTGGTTTATGCCGCACAGAACACATGTTCTTTGATCCAAAAAGAATTAGTGCATTTAGAGAAATGATTTGTGCTGATAGTGTAGAAGGTAGAATTAAAGCTTTAAATAAAATAGAAGCAATGCAACAAAAAGACTTTGAAGGCTTAATGGAAGCATTAAACGGAAATTCTGTTACAATCCGTTATTTAGATCCACCTTTACATGAGTTCGTTCCAAAAGATGAAGAAGATATTAAAGCTCTTGCTAAAGCTCAAAAGAAGAGTGTAGAACAAATTAAACAACTTATTAACGATTTACACGAATTCAACCCAATGATGGGACATCGTGGTTGCCGTTTGGCAGTTACTTACCCAGAAATTGCAGTTATGCAAACCCGTGCAGTAATTAAAGCTGCAATTAATATACAAAACAAACATAAAGATTGGAAAGTTTGCCCAGAAATTATGATACCATTAGTGGGCGAAATTAAAGAATTTAAGTTTGTTAAAAATATTGTTACAAAAACAGCAGATGAGGTTATTAGTAAAGCTAAATCTAACTTAAAATATAAAGTTGGAACAATGATTGAAATCCCTCGTGCTGCACTTACTGCAGACGAAATTGCAAAAGAGGCAGATTTCTTCAGCTTTGGAACAAACGACCTTACTCAAATGACTTTCGGTTTCAGCCGTGACGATGCTGGTAAATTCTTACCTTCATATTATGAAAACAAAATTTATGAATCAGACCCATTTGCTAGGTTAGATACAACAGGTGTTGGTAAACTTGTTAATATGGCCAACAGCCTTGGTAAAGAAGCAAATGCAAACCTTCACACAGGTATTTGCGGCGAACATGGTGGGGATCCAAGTTCTATTAAGTTCTGCCATGACACTGGCTTAGATTATGTAAGTTGCAGTCCATTCCGTGTTCCAATAGCACGCCTCGCTGCTGCACAAGCAAACATTAAAAATCCACGCCCAGGCACACTTGCTGCAAAAGAAGCAACAAAAGCCACAGCAAAAAAAACAGTAGCAAAAACTGTTGCAAAAAAAACAGTTGCCAAAACAACTGTAAAACCAGCAACTAAAACCTCAACTAAAAAAGCAACAACAAAATCAGCTAAAAAATCTAAATAGGGTAAATAAAAAGCGGACATGGTCCGCTTTTTTATTATTTAGTTTGGCTTTTTAGTTTTATCTAAATAATAACAATTATTTTCAAAATCTCCCATACGGAATTTTTCTCGTCCTAAAATTTTAAGAAGGTTTAATCTCTCAGCATGCGGTTCGTCGTCATCAAAAAATACAAACTTTCTTTCTCCAAACATCATTCTATTAAAATTGCTTTGAGGAATTGTTACTTTTGCCTGTTGGTTAGCATTAATTATTAGCCATTTTAATTCTTCCTCTTTCTCTTTAGAAAGAGTAACTTCTTCAATGGTTGCCATACAATCGCCAACAAATTCTTTTACTATAGGTTTATTTATTAAAAATTCCCCAACATAGTAATCGTCACTAATATTTGCAAATAAGAATATTTCTTCCAATTCTGTTTCATTTTTTTTATAATCAAACTTTGCAAACTGAAATCCGCAATCGGCAGAATAAGAGCCGTAAAGATAGCAACTAGGTTCGGTTTCTTTTTCTTCTTTTAAAATGCCAAGTAGGTGTCCGTCTTCACGCACACATACTGTCCCTTTAAAACATTTGCTTAAAAAATTATTTTTTGTAAAACATTGAGATAGTTCTAATTTGTAAGTTTTGTATCTTTGTCCGTGTAGTTTCATAATATCTCCTTAAAATTACAATTTTTTAGGTTCGGTATAGTAGGGGCTTGATTTATATTCTTCAGAATTTAACGCATTTTCTTTAATTTCTTTTAGTTGTCCAATAATTTCATCGTGAGGATAATTGCTAGCAAGAAGTATTTCTTCATTTCTATGTATAACACGTTTGGAAATATCGTTAGCAGTTAGTATTAGTAAGTTTAATTTTTCTTCTGCTTGTTTGTCTAATTTGGTTTCTTCAAGCAAAATTTTACAAAAACCTAAATGATAACTGTTTCCAAATAAAGTTAGGGCAGAAAAACTTCCTATATAACTTTTTTTATTATCAAAGGTAAATGCGCAAAATCCAATAGGATCGTAATTTGTGTCAATAACATTAATTTTATTTAAGTTTATGCCAATTTCATTGGCGCAGGTGCCAAACACAAAATGAGAGCACTCACAATCTTGTTTGTTGTAATCTTTTACAACCCCAACCGTGTGTCCATATTTATTTACGCAAATAGTTCCGCTCCAACTATTTTCATGGTTTCCTTTTGCGTCGGTTGTTCCATCTTCTGTGCACCAATCGCAATTTATTTTATAAGTTTTGTATTCGTCGTTATTTAGTATCATAGTTATTCCTTTTGCTAAACAGTTGTTCCGTCTGTGTCAGAATCATTTTTCTTGTTATCATCCTCATCTCCAGAGGTTAGAAGGGGTGTTTCAGTTGTAAATTCTTCGTCTGCCATTCCTTCTACACGTTTTCTTATTAAACCTGTAGGTTCGGTAGAAAATCCTATACCAAACATTATTACTGGCTCGCCAGTTTCCTGATCTACTAAAAGTCCAAGCCCAAGAGTAGGGTTGATGTTGCCGTCTTTAGCAAAATCGTGCGAATGATTTTTAAACATTTCGTCTAATAAGGTATTCTGTTTTTCACAAAGTTCGTCATATTCAATTTTGTCTTTAACAATCTTTTTGCCTACACTATTTTTAGCCAATATGCAACCTGTATAAACGCTAGAGCTAGTAAGTGCTACTAATGCTTGAATTAATCCTGCTAAATCCCAGCCCATAATAAGCCTTGCAATAGTGCCACCAACACAAAAGCCTGCTACAAATATTGAAACTCTAGCAATCCATTTTAAAATATTACTAATTTTAAAACGTCTTTTCTGTTTTTTTGCTACATCATGCTTTTTAAATTCTAAATCATCAATTTGTGCAATTAAAGCAATTTCTTGTTCAATGTCAGCAGTATTACCTGTATTTTTCATAAAATCTCCTATCAATAAAAATATAACATGGTTTTGCTTGGTTGTCAATACCAAAAATTGCACTTTGCCCTATAAATGAATAGAATTTAAAAATAAAATTTAAAAATTTTTTAGGAGAATTGGATTTTGTGTGGTATTTAGTATTATAAGGATTTTTATTATACATGACAAGTGGCATAAACCCCGCTTTTCTAGATGAATTGCGTTCAAAGGTAGATATTGTAGATGTAGCGTCCAGATATATGACTTTAACCCGTAGGGGTGGTAGTTTTTGGGCATGTTGTCCATTTCATAGCGAAAAGACGCCATCTTTTTCTATAAAACAAGACGGGCAATTCTTTAAATGTTTTGGTTGTGGGGAAAGTGGTAATGTTTTTTCTCTGCTAAGGAAATTGGAAAATATAGATTTTATTACTGCTGTAGAGATGCTTTGCAAAATGTATAATATAGAGCCTCCAAAACAAGAAGATAATGCCGAAGCAGTTGCACGTAAAAAACAAAGAGATAACATATATAAAATACTAAAATCTGCAACAGAGTTTTATCATAATAATTTAATAAACAATCCAAATTCTTTGCAAGCAAAGTATTTAAATACACGTAAGTTGTCACAAGATATGATAGAAAAATTTCAAATAGGCGCATCTTTAAACTATGATGATTTACCACAGCATCTGTTAAAATTAGGTTATAAACGTGAAGATATGCTAGCAGCAGGTGTAGTTGGTAAAAACTCTAATAATGACGGTCTTTATGACTTTTACGGTAAACGATTAATATTCCCAATTTTTAACGGGTTTGGAGATGTTGTTGGTTATTCTGGCAGAAGTGTAGAACAAAGCCCAGATCATACAAAGTATAAAAACACAACACAAACACCAGTGTTTAACAAAAGTGAAATATTGTTTGCATATAACTTTGTTAGAGAATTAAAAAAATCTCATATGCTAGATACAATAATTATTGTAGAAGGGCATATAGATGCAATAGCGTGTCATCAAGTTGGCATTACAAACACCATTGCATGTATGGGAACGGCGTTAACTACACAGCATGCGCGCAAAATTAAACAACTTGCAGACAATGTTATTTTGTGTTTAGACGGCGATAGCGCTGGTAAAAATGCGACATATAAAGCAATAGATGTGCTAAAAGAAGTTGGTTTGAATGTGCGTGTTGTAAGGCTTATGGGTGCAAAAGACCCAGATGAATACATAAAGAAGTTTGGTAAAGATGCTTTGCTTGAAGAGTTAAATAAAGCTATTGATTGTGTGGATTTTGTGCTTACAGACAGCGCAAAAAAATACGATTTAACAAAAAATAACGATAAAACAAAATATTTAACCGAAGCACTAAATTACATATCAAAATTATCAACCGAGGCGGAACAAGAGGTTTACTTAAACCTTGTGCATCAACTTGTAAAAGTGCCAATGGACGCTTTACGCAAAAGTTTAAAGGGTTCAGCAACTGTAATAAGAAAAGCTAATGAACCAGAAAAGGAAGATACTCCAAGTAATAAGTTTTTATACGATAGTAAAATTATGATACTTGCCTCTATTATTTTTAAAAAGGCAGATTTAGAACAAGATTTTGCAACCTTGTTTTCTGGTGAGGATGAATTAAGCCAATTATATAAGTTTGTAAAAAGCAAAGGCGATGTTACCGCAAGTTGTTTGTTTGATAATTTTGAAGTTACAAAGGATAGTTTAATAGATAAAGTTATAAATTATCAGTTTCCAGCAGATGATGTGTTTGCAGTAATGCTAAAAGATGCTGTAAAAAGGGTAAAGATTTATTTGTTAGAGCAGGAAAAGGTAAAATGTCAAGCATCCATGGCTATTGCTTTAACAGATGATGAAAGGCTTAAATACTTAAAACGCATACAAGAGTTAACAATACTAATTAATAAGGAGAAAATGTGATAGAAATAGATAAGACGGACAAGCTTTACTCTTATTTAACAAAATTAGGGGTAGAAGATGTGTCAAGATGGTATACTGTGCTAGCTGAAAATGGACGATATTCCCCTAAAGACGTTCAAACTTACTTTTATTCTATGTTTCAGCCAAGTTTAACTAAAGAGATAGAGAATGAAGACTTAGAACAATTAGTAGATTATTATGCCGATTTAAAAAAAGTTAAGCCCATTAAAGAAACTGAATTTAATAATTTATTAAAACGGTATAAACAAAAGCCAACAGCAAAAGATAAAGAAACAATAATAAATGCAAAATTAAAGGAATTAATGTATTTAGCTGTAAATTATAAAACAGCGCATCCAAATGTAAATGTTTTAGATGTTGTTCAACTTGCAAACGTTGGGCTATTGAATGCGCTAGATAAATATAATCCAGAAAATAAAATTGCATTTAAAGATTATATAATATACTGGGTAATGGAAGAAATAAACAAGGAGATTAAGAATGCTTAATATAGAAGAGATAAGTGAAAAGTTAATTCAACAGTTTAAAGAAAATCATCAACGTTCAATATCGGACGATAATCTTTTTAGTAAATTAACAAATAAATATATAAATTTACAAATACACAAAAAATTAATTTT
>CANDFN010000033.1 GCA_947384015.1 uncultured Clostridia bacterium
AGCACCAGGGTTGGAAAAATTGTTATGCAAAAAGCGGCAGAACATTTCACCCCTGTTACATTAGAATTGGGTGGCAAAAGCCCATGCATTGTTGACGAAACAGCAAACATTCGTCTTGCAGCAAAACGTATAGTGTTTGGTAAACTTTTAAATTGTGGACAAACTTGTGTTGCGCCAGATTATTTGTATTGTCACGAAAGTATAAAAGATGAATTGGTAAAAGAAATTTCACGTCAAATTATTTTACAATATTCAGTAGATCCTATTAATAACCCAAACTATCCACGTATGGTAAACGAAAAACAGTTTTCGGTTATGAGTAGTTATATTAAGCAAGAAAAAATTTTGTTTGGTGGTAAAACTAACGAGGCATTATTAAAAATAGAGCCAACTATAGTTGATGCAACTTTTGACGAGCCTGTTATGCAAGAGGAGATCTTTGGGCCAATACTTCCGGTTGTTACTTTTAAAACTTTGGACGAGGCAATAGATCGGGTTAATAAATTAAATCATCCACTTGCTTTGTATATATTCTCTAACAATAAAAACAATCAACAAAAAGTGCTAAATAGATGCAATTTTGGTGGCGGTTGTGTAAACGAAACTATTATGCACATAGCCAACAACGCACTAGGCTTTGGTGGATTAAAACAAAGTGGAATAGGTGCTTACCATGGAGAAGTTGGGTTTAACACATTTACTCACTTTAAAAGCATAGTCCATAAAGCTAATTGGTTAGATTTACCAATGCGTTATCAACCAATGAATAAATTTAAAATGTGGTTAGTAAAAATGTTTTTAAAATAGTTGTATAAATATAAATGTAAAATTCTTTAATATAATTAAAATACAAAAATAATAAGATTTTGAAAAAAATAATATAAAAAACAAGGAAATTTATGAAAAATTCAGCAAAAATTATTAATTTTATAATGTTGGCGTTTATTTTAATTGGCGATGTATTTTATATAATCCCTGCTACTAGCAGCCTGCTTGTTAAAAGTATAACAAGTGCATTGTTTGTAATTACTGGTGCAATTAATTTGGCGTTTGCTATAAAATTAAAAACCAACAAGTTAAAGTTTAGCATAATATTATTTATTGGTTTAGTGTTTGCAATGCTAGGCGACATACTTTTAGAAATTGAATTTATTGTAGGTGCGGCATTCTTTGCTCTTGGGCATGTGTTCTTCTTTATATCTTATTGCACCTTAATTAAATTTAAGTTTAAAGATTTGATTTATGGAATATGTATTTTTGTGCCTTCTATGTTGTTTATTCTTTTTGCACCAATGTTTAAAAATACCGAAGTGTTAATGAAAGTTGTTTGTGTGGTTTATGCTTTGATTATTTCATTAATGGTGGGCAAGTCGGTTTCAAACTTTGTAAAAGAGCATTCTACTTTACATTTAATAATAATGATAGGAAGTGTGTTGTTCTTCTTTTCAGACTTGATGCTTTTGCTAAATGTTTTTGGTGGGGTTGGCTTTGTTGCAGGCGTGCTTTGCTTGGCAACTTACTATCCAGCAGAATTTATTTTAGCGTATTCAGTCTTGCAGGCTGGTAAAAAATAAAATTTATATAAAAAGGAGAAAATATGTTAAAAAACAGAATTACTCAAGTGGTGTTTCAAACTGTGTATTGTGTGCTTGCTATATTTGGTATTATAGGTAGCCTTGGCTATTTTGTTGTAGAATTTAATGACGATTTTTATTTAATGTATACAAATTTATCTAATTACATTTGTATAGGCTTTATGTTTGTAAGTTTGGTTTATACAATAAAAAAGGCAAACAAAAAAGAGGACGGAACGGTAACCCTTGCCCCAACTTTTAAGTTTATGTGTGTAATTATGATTTTGGTAACTTTTTTGGTATATAACTTATTACTTGCAAAGGCCAATGGGGTAAAGCATTACTTTACTTCTGTGCCAAATCTTACCATGCATTTAATTTTACCTGTAATGTTTATTTTAGATTGGGTGTTGTTTTATGAACATGGCAAAGTTAAATGGTATTACCCATTACTATCTTTAATAATGCCATTAGTTTATGTTGCTTATATTTTAATCAGGGCAGGTATTGTTCATCTTGCACACATGTCTGTTAAAGTGCTTTACCCATATTTCTTTTTAGATTTAGGTGCGCTTGGTGTTGGTGGTTTTTTAGGCTGGTTGTTTGCTTTAATTTTAGTGTTTGTGGCATTGGGCTATATAATCTATGCCTTAGATAATTTAAACAGATGGAAAAGCAAAAAATATAAACAAAATTAAGAGGAGTTTACTTTTCCTCTTTTTTTTTATTTAAAAATTAGCTATTGACAAGTTGCCAATGCTGTGTTAAATTAACGTTAACAAAAGAGGAGGTTTTGTATGGATTGGAGGGAAGAAGCTTCAAAAAATTTAGTTGAAAGTGGAACAAGGTATTGTAACAGCCAAAGAGAAAAGGCTTTACAATTTGTTAAAGAAAATAAAGGTATTTATTATACTGCCACTAAAATAGAAAGAAATGCTGAAGGTAAAATAATTTCAATTAAAGATAGTAATGAAGTATATATTTACCTTGCAGACGATAGTGGTAAATTAGTTTTTTTAATGGATGATACATATAAAGTATTATTTGATGATGCGTTTGTATTTTTAAGATATCCAAACAGAGTAGCTACTTTAAATAGAGAATATGATGCGTTGGTAGCAAAGCGTAATAATAATTTAAAAGTTCTACAAGAAATTGGCACAACAGAGACTCGTTTTGTTGGGTTTTAAATAAATGGGAAGTGAGATATTATGGAAGATGTAAATGAGATTTATTCTAAATTTCAAAAAAGTATTGAAGATAGAAACAGAATTACAGCAATTATAGATAAGTTATTAAGTAAGCATGAGCTGATTTTTGTTGAAATTAGCAATAATCCAATTGATGAAAAAATAAATAAAGCAATTAACGAAAGACGAGATTTTTGCGCACGCATAAATGCATCTGAAAGTTTAAAGAAGAATATGAATCTTTTACGTTATGATATGGAAGATTATATATTATGCTTAAATTTGCATGGGCTAGAAAGTAAAATAAAACCATTAGACATTCCTTTTGAAGAATTGACATTTAACAGTGCATGTGTATCTAATATTGTCCGTGTGGTAAAGAATATTAAAGAAGAAATTGATATAGAAGAAGAGGAACTTTTGGTGTATGCATACTTGTTGGCTGTGGCAGACATAAATCAACGAATCCATGTAGTGACAAATAAAGAGTTTGCAGGCATTGACGAAAATACGCCAATCCCTATTGTAATATTAAGATTGGGTAAATGGGTTGTTGGTAACAAGTGGAAAGAAATAAAAAGACTGTTGTTAAATGATGCTTACATTAAAGAAGTTTGCAAACAATTTAAAGATGGGTATAAAAGAGATTTAAAACTAAAACGCTATATAGCAAAATAAAAAGTTTTACCTTTACAAAATAAGAATAAAACTATACACATTAAACAAAAGTTATAAAAATAAATAAAAACTGTTGACAAATAAAATTATATATGCTAATATTAACTCGTAAAAGTAGGGGTAACCACTCTCACCTTGAAGCGTTTAAGCGACAATGGTAATATACAAAGTTTTAATATTCTGGTTTTTAACCGTGAAAATATTTGTGTATAAAGTGGGGCTGCTACGTAAAAGTGTCCCCATTTTTTATGGGTAGGAGGTAAATTGAAAGAATCACTTAAAAATGAACAAATTGTTTTAGCAGAGGTTCGCTTGGTTGGGCCTAATGGAGAACAACTTGGTTTAATGTCTAGCGACAAAGCACTAGAAATTGCGCAAGAGCAAGATTTAGACCTTGTGCTTATAGCACCAGAAGCAAAGCCACCAGTTTGCAAGGTTATGGACTATGGCAAGTATAGGTTTGACGAGCTTAAACGTTTAAAAGACCAACGCAAAAATCAAAAGGTTGTAAAAGTTAAGGAAATGCGCCTTGGTATGGTAATTAACGATCATGACCTAGAATTTAAAGCAAAACAAGTTTGCAAGTTTTTAGCTGATGGCAACAAAGTAAAAGTAAACATCTTAATGAAAGGTAGAATACAGGTTCGTCCTCAATTGGGTGTAGAAATTATGAACAAGTTTGCCCAACTATGCGCTTCAGCCGGTGTGGTTGAAAAGCAACCAGAAATTAATGGTAGAAACATTTTTATGTTCCTAGCACCTATTAGTAAAAAATAAAAAGGAGAAATTGAATTATGCCAAAAATGAAAACACGTAAATCTGTTGCAAAACGTTTTGAATTAACTGGTTCTGGTGAAATTAAACGTAGACGCGACGGTAAAGGTCATATATTGACTAAAAAATCTCGTTCAAGAAAAAGAAAATTAAGAAAAACTGCTTATGTTTCTAAACAATACAAAAAGAACATAAAGGCAATGATATAGGAGGCACAGCATGAGAATTAAACGCGCAGTTAATGGTGTTAAAAAACGCCGTAAAATATTAAAACTTGCAAAAGGTTATAGAGCATCTAAATCTACACTATATCGCGTAGCAAGAGAACAAGTTATGAAAAGTGGTCAATACGCTTATGTTGGCCGTAAATTAAGAAAACGTGATATGCGTTCTCTTTGGATTTCACGTATCAATGCTGGTTGCAGACAAAATGGCATCAGCTACAGTAAGTTTATTGGTGGGCTTAAAAAGAATGGTATAGAACTAAATAGAAAAGTTCTTGCAGATTTGGCATTAACAGATGCTGCAGCTTTCACAAAACTTGTAGAAACAGCTAAAAAATAAAGGGTTGGCATTGTGCCAACTTTTTTCTTTTTTTACAAGGTTTAAATATGTATTTAATAAGTTAAATCATGTTTGCGTTTATAGCATTTATTGTTATAAGTGATTACTTAGATTTTTTAATAATAATACAGATAGTTTAAATTTTTGTATTATAGAAGAACTAGCTGAAAATAAGATGCTTTTTGTTTAAATTTACGTGAAAAATTTTTTATAATATCTTGTAAAAATTTAGAAGTTTTAATTGATTATTTTGTTATTTTAGTTTATAATAATACTAATTATGGGGGTCTTCTATGGTTAACACCATACTTGGTTTAATTTTCAGTATACTTTATAATATAATTGTTTCGCCATTATTTGGAGTTATAGATTTATTGCAGGCTATATTCCAAGGTTTTGCAGGTGTTGGAACAATTATGTCTGGTAACGATGTAATTACAAATGTAAATAATGGAGAAGATAAAACAACTGGTATAGTTTATTATTTATTAAGGTCTGGCACTGTGCAAAACTTGTTTTATGCATTGTTAACACTTGCAATAGTTTTATTAGTTTTGTTCACAATAGTTGCTTTTGTAAAAAATATTTATGCAGAAAAACCAAAACCATGGAAAGACATTATAACTAGTTCAATAAAAGGTTTAGCAGGTTTCTTCCTAACCCCAATTTTATGTTTGTTTGGTGTTTGGGTTGGCAACATCTTGTTACAAACTTTGTTTGAAGCAACAAGCGAAGGTAATAGTAGAACAATGTCGGCAGAAGTGTTTGTGGCGGGTGCTTACAATGCAAATAGGATGAGGTTACTGTCGGCTTTTGATACAAATACATATGTAAACACTTTGGCAATTTATTATCCAAATGATTCTGTTGTATTAAAATATATAAAGGGTGAACAAGAGGTTGATGCTGATGGTAATTTATTGTGGGAAGACGAAGAAAAAACAATCCCAAAATATAAAAAAGCAGTGATAACAGATTCGGATAAAGAACATTTAGCAGCTTTGGCAGATGATTTGTTTAGAGGTGGTGGCTCAATATCAACAACAACTTTAAACTATAACACGCTTGCAATACATGATATGGCCAAAATAACTATATTTTATGAGTCTACTCAAATAAATTATTTGTTAATGATTGTTGGTAGCATCTTTATGATATATGCACTAGGTTCAATATCTTTTGGTGCTGTAAAAAGATTGTTTTATTTAGTATTTTTATTTATTTTAAGTCCTCTTATGAACGCCATGTATCCTATAGATGATGGATCTGCGGCAAAAGGTCTAAATAAAGATTTTTATAAACAAACAATAGGCGTATATAGTGCAGTTGTAGGATTGAATTTGTTCTATGCAATTTTACCTTTAATAGTAAGAGTAGGTTATGTGGACGGTCTTATTGGTGCGGCTGGTAATGGATTATTTTCTGTTATTATAATGATTTGTGGTTTGTTAACAGTAAAAGAATTAATCGGCTTAATAGACGGCTACATTGGCTCAAGCGGTGTATATGCTGCCGGAACCTCAATGATGGCAAGCGTTAAAGGACAAATGTCTAAATACGGCAAAAAAGCAGGCAAGGCGGTTGGTGAATTCGGCAAAGTTCATGCCGCAAGAAAAGCTGCGGCTGAGCGTGGAGAGAGTGCGGCATCTGCTGGTGCAAAAGTTTTCTTTGGAGATATTGGTAAGGGATTATCTAAAACCATGGGAGACTGGACTGGTATAAACCCTGATGCTTGGGTTGGCGATTGGAAAAAAGGCTCAAAAGAAGGTCTTGAAGCATACCGTGGTATAAGTGACAAAAAAGATAATAAAAGCAAGATAAAAGAGATAAGAGAAGCTTATGATACTGATTCGGCAAAAGCAATAGATAAATATGGCGTTGCAACTGCTGAAGAGGCTATTGCAGAGTTAAAATCTCCTTATAAAAAAGCAGCACGTATGGCGGGGGCTGGTGTGTCTGCAACAACTGATGAAGATATCCTAAAACAAATTAAAGAAGTGATAGATACCATTAAGAAAACAGATGACAAAGATCAAAAAGGGCTTTTAGAGACATTGAAAAAAACTTTAGAAGGGCAATTGGATAAAAAAGACTCTGAAGGTAAGTCTGAACATGCTTGGTATAAAAAGGGGATGTCAGCCGAAGATGCTTTAACTGCGGTTCAGCATACAGTTGATATTAGAACTTTAAAAGGAAAACTTGATGCCGCTTCTAGTGATTATCAGGCATATGAACAATATGGTGAAAACCAAGCTAAAATGGCTGAAATAAAGAAAGCTCATAGTAGCGCTAAGTTTGATAGCGATGGTAGAATGAAAGGCACTGCAAAATATGTTGAGGAGTATAACGGTCTCTTAAAGGCTAATGCTGAAATTGTTGCAGATCATGGTAACTTAGATTTTACTGGAGATGTTTCTATTAAAGAAGAGAGCGCTAGGAAATTGGCTATTACAATTGGAGAACAAGTTCAAAGAGCTTTACAAAATATTGAATCTGTCACAAATTCAAACGAGGGTCTTGCGGGCATTGCAGATGATATTGGTGTAAGTGTAAGAAAAGAAATGGAAAAATTAGAAGCTAAGGGTGGCAAAAAAGAAGATAAACAAGCTTCCACATTAGAAACTTTAAGCACAAATATGAAGAACCAAGCAGATGCTCTTAATGCGTTGATAAAAAAACTTGGAAACGATAAAGATAAAAAGGGTGGCGGAGCAACATAATCCACTAAAAACTAAATAATCACAAATTAAACCCACTTATGTAAATATTCTTAAGTGGGTTTATGTGCTATTTAAGTGTTGTAATAAAGTTAAAATTTAAACTAATAAAAACATATTAAGATAAAAATTACAAACAATAAATTAAGATATTAATTTAATTAACATTATCAAAACAAATAATTAACTATACAAAAAATTAAAAAAGGCTGGTTTAAATTATTTCTAATTTAAGCTTAAGTTAAGCTAAAACTTAAGGGGGAAGGCTAATGATTAGGTATATACCTGGTAAAACAAGAGTAAAAACAGAATTCTTTAAAAACATAACATTAGGCGATATTTTGCTTGCCATACTTTTTCTTGTTGTGGCTGTAATAATAGCGGCAAGCAACTTGTTTAAAATAGGCGGTGGAGATTATCGTTTCTTTGCAGTTATTGGTTGGCTTGCTATTGCTATAGCGATGTTTATTCCTATTGACGAAGGCTTGCGCATGTATTCAAGTTTTGGATTAATTATTAGATTTACTGCCTTTACAAGAAATTACATAAATATTAGCCAAGCAAGATTGGTTAAAGACAAAAAGGGTAACACTAAACTAAAAGTTAAAGGTGGCGCTCCTATGACAAAGCTAACACCTTTCTTTAGTATTGATGTTGGTAAATTTATTAATTTTGGTGTTTACTCTGGCATGGTTGTAGAAATTATGCCAGTTGCACTAGACCTAATGCAAGAGCCAGCACAAGACAGTTGTATTAACACATTCTCTCGTGCTTTAAAACGTGTAAACGAGCGTCAGCATGTGCAAATTATTAAAACAGAAAAACCAATGAGGTTTGAGCGTTTCCTAAAAAGAGATGACGAAAAATACGCACTTTTAAACGAGTTGGGTGCACAAGGTCAGTATAATCAAGCAGAGTTAGATTCCCGTGCGATAATCTTCCGCGAAAGGGTTGAAAACTTAAATAATGCAATTAAATCAGAACCAATTTTACAAAAACACTTTTATCTTGTTATATACGGAAACGATAGACAAGGGCTTGAAGATACTGCAATTGGTATTATGAACGACATGGCTGCAGGTCAGTATGGTATAGAAACACAATTATTGGTTGAAAACGAATTAATAAGCTTTTTAAAATCTAACTATCAAGATGTTTTCTATGAAAGAGAAATTGATAATCTTGCACCTAATAAGGTTGCAGAATGGGTAATGCCTCAAAAGGTAGAATTTAAAATTGCACGTGTTGACATAGATAAAAAACCTTTCCGTCAAATGCTTATAAGTGATTACCCAACTCAAGTTGGTAATGGTTGGGCATATAAATTGTTTAACCAAGATGGAAGTAGAGTTGTAATGAACCTTATGCCTCTAGATAGAGAAAAGGGTGAAAAGGCAATAGACCGTGCCGTTATGGAAAAAGAATTAAAACTAGAAAGAACTTATCGTTCTAGTGAAATTATAGAAAAAGAAGCGGACTTAGACAGTTTGCGCACTTTGTTAACCGACTTAAAAACAAACAACGAACAATTATTTGATGTGTCTATTCATATGAGAGTTCCAGAAAATAATAGAAAAGAGGTTCGTAACGTGTTAAAGCAATATGGCTTTAGACGAAGCGAATTGTTTGGTCGTCAAGTGGATGCATTTGTGTCTTCAAGCATAAATAGAATAGACACTTTAAAACCTTTCTATCGCACAATGCCTGCAACAACTATTGCGCAATCATTCCCTATGGTAGACTCTGTTTTACAAGATGAAAATGGTTTCTGCTTGGGTTATTCATCATCCAGCGGTTACCCAGTGTTTATAGACTTCTTTAAACGTGATGCTAGGGCGGGACGTATTAACTCTAACATGATGGTAATTGGTAAATCTGGTTCTGGTAAATCCTTTGCCACAAAAACAATTTTGTCTAACCTTGCAGCAGACAGAACCAAGATGTTTATTCTAGACCCAGAAGAAGAATACACAACTTTAACTAATAACCTTGGTGGTAAAGTTATTGACGTAGGAACAAACACTTCTGGTATATTGAATCCGTTCCATATAATGGCAGCGTTGGAAGATTTGGACTCTTCAAATAGTGATGAAAATTTAGATAATGTTAGTGTAGACGAACTTACAAAACGAGGTAACAACAAAACCTTCTTTACGCACTTACAATTCTTGGAACAATTCTTCCGCGCTATTTTGGAAGGTATAAGTTCAGACGCATTTGAAACTCTAAACACTTTGGTTGCAGAATTATATCGCTCTAAAAACATAAACGAAAAAACAGACATTAGTAAACTTACAGCAGAAGACTACCCAATATTTGACGATTTGTTTGCTTTAATTAAAAAGAAACTTTCTACAACTAAAGATGAGTATTATCGTAATAATTTGTTGGTGTTAGAAACCTATATTCAAAAATTCTCTACAGGAGGGCGTAACTCAGACTTGTGGAATGGTCCAACATCAATTTTAACAGACGAAAATTTAATTACCTTTAACTTCCAAACTTTGTTTGCAAGTAAAAATAATAAGCTAGCAAATGCACAGATGTTGTTGGTATTTAAATATCTAAACAACGAAATTATTAACAATAAACGTTTTAATGAACAATATTATAAACGCACTGGTGTTGATATTAAACGTCAGGTTGTTATTGCGGTAGACGAAGCTCACATGTTTATTGACCCAGATAGCCCAGTGGCACTTAACTTTATGGCAGAAATGAGTAAACGTATTCGTAAATATCAAGGTATGCAAATTGTTATTACACAAAATATTAAAGACTTCTTAGGTTCACCAGAAATTCAACGTCGTTCGGCGGCTATTATTAATGCATGTCAGTATAGTATGATATTGCAACTTGCACCAAACGATATGGCAGACTTGTTGGAACTTTATAAATCAGCGGGCGGTATTAACGAGCGTGAACAAGAAGGTATTTTAACAGCACCTTTGGGACGTGCATTCTTCATTACCGGACCAATGAACCGTTCATTTATAGATATTCACGCATTCCCATATTGTCGTGAAGTTATGGGTGAAGGCATTAAAAGAAAAAAATAGTTTAATTATTTATTTTATCTCTTTTTAATGAAATTGATAAATAAAAAAATAAGAAACAAAAAGACCGTTGCATTAACGCTAAGTAGTTATTACTTGGTTGTATGTAACGGTTTTTTACTTGCTTTTTTTGTTGGTTTTTTTCTAGAAAAAGTAAATTTAAATTAACTAATTTGGTCGCTTAAATATTTAGCAAATGCTTTGCAAACTTTAACGCTGCTATCGTCAAAACATTTGTTTTCACAAGCTAAAATTATAACCGAACCAATAGCATCTCCATCTTTAACAATTGGCACAATTAATTGACAACAATACTCGTTGCTGGTGTTTGGAAAGAATTCTAGCATTGTGCTAC
>CANDFN010000034.1 GCA_947384015.1 uncultured Clostridia bacterium
TAAAATGCAAATGCTGCGATGGCTATTGCAATAATTAAATTATATTTAAAGTTAGATGGAAAAAACATTTGGGCAATAGTATATGCAATGTAAAAGATACTAGAAATAGCTAATATTGCTCCACCACGAATATACGCATGAATATCCTTAATATTTTCTTTATTGTGTTTTAGTCCATGTGCACAATTATGCTTAACGTAGCCTATAAACATACTATAAATTGCTATAGCAATAAGAAAATAAGAACGGAAAACAATACCAACCAAAATTTTAAACAAAAAATAGAACAGGCCTTTAATTAAGGAGAGTCTGCCATAAAATATAATTTTTTTCTCTTCCGGAATTTTTCTAAACCATTTTATAGGATTAAACATGTCTATATTTTATTGTATAATTAATTTAGTAAATTTATAATTGTTTTTAAAAATTAGTTATATGTAAAAAACAATATATAGACACTAGATATAGTGTGTTATATATTGCTAATACATAATTTATTGATTAGTATTGTTTGCCAAAATAAACACGATATTTACTAGGTTTATTGCAATAAATGCATTTATGATTGCTGTCCATAGAATGGATTACGCGAGTTTTAATTGTGGTTTCGTTTTTAATTTGCTCTTCACATTCTTTTTCGCCACAATGATAGCTTAAAGCAACTTTACCTTGATTTACTTTCTCTACCATTGTTTTATAATCGTCTGTTTCAATTATTGCATTTTTCATGTTTTGTTCGGCTTGTTGATACATGTTATTTTGAATATCTTCTAAAACCTTAACAACTTCATCAACCACATTATTTAAATTGACTGTAAATTTTTCGTGAGTATCACGTCTAACCGCTGTAGCTACACCGTTTTCAATGTCTCTAGGCCCTATTTCTAAGCGAAGAGGAACGCCTTTCATTTCATACTCGTTAAATTTCCAACCTGGAGTATTGTTGCTATCATCTAATTTTACGCGACGGTTTCCTTTTATACTTAAACTTTTTTCTATCTCTTTACATTTATCAAGCACGCCATCTTTATGGCTTGCAATAGGAATAATTACAACTTGAATTGGTGCGACATGAGGAGGCATACGTAAACCGCGTTCATCGCCATGTGTCATAACCAAAGCGCCAATAAGACGTGTAGACACACCCCAGCTTGAAGAATAACCATATTCTAGTTTTTCGTTTTTATTTAAGAATTTTATCCCGCTTGCTTTTGCAAAATTTTGACCTAAATAATGGCTTGTGCCTGCTTGTAAGCATTTACCATCTTTCATAATTGCCTCTAAGCCATAAGTTTTAACTGCACCTGCAAATTTTTCTTTTTCAGTTTTTTGTCCAGTAAGCGTAGGTATGGCTAAAAACCATTGCATAAAGTGTTTATATTCTTCTAACATTTCTTTTGCATCATTATCTGCGCCTGCTTCATCAGGATAAACAGTATGACCTTCTTGCCATAAGAACTCGCTTGTGCGAAGGAATGGGCGTGTTGTTTTTTCCCACCTAACGACATTACACCATTGATTCAATTTCATAGGTAAAACTCTATAAGATTTAAACCATTTTGCAAACATCTCGCAAATAATTGTTTCACTTGTTGGACGAACAATTAAGTTTTCAGTTAACTTCTCCCCACCAGCATGAGTAACAACAGCAACCTCTGGTGCAAAACCCTCTACATGCTCTGCTTCGCGTTTTAAATAGCTTTCTGGTATAAACATAGGGAAATATGCATTTTGAACCCCCCTATTTCTAAATTGGCAGTTTAAATAATTTTGTATATTTTCCCAAATGGCATAACCATAAGGTTTTATTACCATTGTGCCTTTAACAGGACCATAATCTACCATATCTGTTTTTAGCACTACATCTGTATACCACTGTGAAAAATTATTGTTAATGTCTGCAATCTCGTTTACAAATTCTTTAGCCATTCTCTTTCTCCTTTTTATCAAAGTCTTTTTTTATCATGGTAATCTTACCCTTTGCTTTCTCTAATTCTTCCAAACAAAGCTTTGCAAGTTTACTACCCTCTTCATATAGTTTCAAGCTTTCGTCAAGAGTTACGCCTTTTTCTAAAAGAGAGGCAATTTCTTCTAATCTCTTAATGTTTTTCTCTAACATTGAATTTCTCCTTTTGAATTATTTTAGCATTATATTTAACATTTTCTGTTATTATATCAACAACATCTCCAACTTTAGTATTTTCATCAGTTATTGGCTTATTGTCACTATTTAACACATACGAATAACCAGATTTTAAAATACGTAGCGGGCTTAATTTGTCTAATATATTTATCATTTTATCTACCGCATGAGTAGATGTTTGATATATGTTTTCTGTTAATGATTTTATTTGATTATAATAATTTACAACAGACAATTTATTATCGTTTACAATGTCATTAATTTGATTTTCTATGTTTAATGTTGTGGTTTTTAATTTGTTGTTAAGTTCATTGTATACATTTTCTACATTACTAGAAATTGTATAGTTTAAATTGTTAATATAACTTTTAAGTTCTTGAATATCATAAGTAACAAGTTCAGCTGCCGCACTTGGTGTAGGCGCACGCAAATCGGCAACGAAATCTAAAATAGAGAAATCTGTTTCATGCCCTACAGCGCTAATAAGCGGTTTATTGCAAATAAATGCAACTCTTGCAAGTTCTTCGCTATTAAATGGTGATAAGTCTTCAATACTGCCGCCACCACGTGCAACTATAACAACGTCTACATCGCTGTAATTATCAAAATAAGTTATACCTTCTATAAGCTGTTGAACAGCGTAATTACCTTGAACTTGAGCATCGTAAACGTAAATATCTAAATTTGGGTTACGTCTAGAGGTTACATTTTTTATATCTTGTAAAACAGCGCCTGTGCTGCTTGTAACAACTCCTATAGAATTAATAAATCTCGGCAGTGGAATTTTGTTTTCTTTATCAAATAAGCCTTCTTTATCAAGCTTATCTTTTAATTCTAAAAACTGCTTATACAGTTCGCCCTGACCGCTAAACTTAATTTCATAAACATTTAATGATAACTTTCCGCCTTTAGGGTAATATTTAATATTGCCACGGCATTCTATCATGTCGCCCACATTGTAATTTTGTTTTGCGCCAAACTGAACACAACTTAAAAGGTTGTCCGCATCTTTTATAGTAAAATAAGCAATACCACGCGTAATAGAAAAACTAGACAACTCTCCCGATACGGTAACGTCCTCTAACAGAACCTCGTTGTCTATTATGTCTTTAATAATTCGGTTTATTTGGCTAACTGTAAAAACTTTCATTACTTAAAGATATCGGCAAGAACACCGTTTATGAATTTTGGGCTTTTTTCTGTAGAGAACTTTTTTGCAAGTTCAACTGCTTCGTTTATAACAACTTCTTTAGGGTTTTCTTTTATATAATTTAATTCTATAATTGCTACAACCAAAATTGCAAGGTCTATTTTATATAACCTATCTACAGTATAACCTTTTAAATGATTTGTAAGTAACTGATTAATTTCTGAATAATGAGCACCAAAATTATTTAGTATATTACTAGTAAAATTTAAATCAGCCTCATTAGCTTTATCAAACATATTTGTATTGTATTCTTCTGGATTAAAGAATTTTGAATAGATTGTTTTAAATGCTAACTCTCTTGCGTCAGAGCGTTTCATATTTCCTCCTAAATGCAAAAAACTCTCTTATTAAAGAGTTTCTGCTTTTTTTGCATCTCTAATATGGACATTTATTGCTTTAATTTTAATAGGTAAAAGAGATGTTATGCCATTTTTTACATTTTGCTGAATCATATAAACCGTTTCGTTTACTTCACAATCTGTTTTTACAACCACATATAAATCTATTACAACTCCAAGGTTTGTATATTTAATTTTAACTCCTTTACCAATATTTGGATTAAAGAACCTTCTTAAAAACAACCTTTTGGGTTGATACATATCAACTACGCTTTGTATTTCTTTTGTGGCCAAACAGATGATAGAAACCACCATGTTTTTATTTATATATGTGTTGGCTTCGCCATTAATTTTAGAATTTTCAGACATATATTTACCTCTTATGTATTATAGCATATTAATTTTTATTTAGCAATCAAATAAATACTACTCACTAGGAAGAATTATAATTTTATCTAAATCAACATTTAATTGTGTAACAACAATAGAAGTAATTTGAGCAACTTCTTCTTTTGATAGTTCTGCACTTTTAACAAACACATTTACATTGTTGCTAGAAGTTGTAATAACACAATCAGCAAAGCCTTTGCCTTTTATAATTCCTTCTGTAACCAATTCTTTTTCCATTTGTGCAATTAATGCCATTTTATTTACTTCAGCTTCTTCTTTTGCTGTTGTTGAAGAAGATGCACTTGCTATAATAGAATCGTAAAATTGAATTTCTTGAGTGCGTGTTGCTTCACGTTCACTTCTGTATGTAGCATAAAAGCTTGCACTGCTAGTGCTTGTCTCTGTAACCCTACCATCACTTAGACTGCTATTTAAAGCCACATTAACAAAACCTGTAACTAAAAGCAAAGCCACCATAACAGATAAGATTACAATTTTCTTTTTCTTTGTCATATTTTTCATAAATCCTCCTATTCACTTGATAAAATTTGTATATTTCCTCTTGTAATTTCTAACACTGCCTCAACAGCTTGCAACACCTTCATTTTTAGCGAAATGTCATTAACACCTTTTGCTGTTACAACTACGCCCTTTATTGCAGGCATCCCGTCTAAGCTTATTTTAGAATCTGTTACATTTGCGCTAGTCATGTCCAAAGTTATCATTACATGGACATTGCTAACCCCGGCTATATTAGACAGTGTTTTTTCTAAATTGGTTTCTAAATTGTCTATATATGAAGATATAGTAATTTCATTTGTATTATTGCTTGAAGATACCTTTGTTGTTTTTGTTGTTGATAGATATATCAGTAGAAGTATTACAATAAATAATATGGCGATATAAATTTCAATATGCTTAATTTTTTTAAGTTTGTCCCAAAATTTAAATTTACTTTCTTTTTCATTCATAAAAGATTATTACCTCTTTATCTAAATTTGCAATCTCTTTAATAATGTTAGTAGCGATTTCATGTCTATTATTATGCACATTCCCACTAGAACTTGACAGGTTCGTAAAATCAACATTACAAGAATTTATTTGTAAATTGTCTAATTCTTGCGAAAAGTTAAGTTTTATCTCCACATTGTTTAGCCCCTCTTCTTTTAAGCGGTTTTTAATTTCTTCCTGCATTGCATTAACCTTCATCTTAGAAATGTAGTTTAAAAGATTCTCGTTTACTTCATAGTCGTTGTAAGAAAATTCGTAATTACTCCAATTTTTAAATAAATTGATTACAGGGCTTGCAATGACAAGCACAACAAAAATACCATATACACTTTTAATAAATTTACTTATGTTGCCAGTTGGAATTATTATATCTATAAAAACACCAACCACAACAATACCCAAAATTGATAAAATATAACCACTCATCATATCACCACATTAGAGGTTGTCATAATTAAACCTATAGATATTAAATACATAAAACTTATAACTATTAAACAAGTGGAAAGCATTGTAACACACTTAGAAACCGACATTAAAAAATTGCTAGTTTTGCTATTACCCATAGGTTGTAATATTGCAGATACAAGTTTTAAAAGTAAACTAAATATTGCAATTTGAATTATTGGAGAGATTATTGTATTTATTATTAGCAATAGTCCTACCAAGCCAACAGCATTTTTTATAAGCATTGTGCTAGACAAAATAATATCCATACCGTCGGACAAATAACCGCCTACTAATGGCACATAACTACGGATTGTGTATTTAGTTGTGCGTATGCTTAAACTGTCAAAGCTACCAGCAGAAATTCCTTGTATAGTAAATATTGCAAAAAACAAAGTAAACACAAGCCCAATACACCATTTAAATAAGCTAGATATAAATCCATTCAGTTTATCTAATTTAATGTTGTCGCTAAAATTGGATATAATAGAAATAACAAAACTAAATGTAAACATTGGCAGTATTAAAAATTTAAAAAAGTCTCCAATGTATGTAGAAATAATTGCCACTATTGGTTGGTATACCCCAACACTTAATTTTGCACCCAATGCAGTCATTAAAGTTAACAGTATTGGAAACAGAACATTCATTTGTGTTGTCATGCTATTAATGGATGCAGTTGTAATAGTTGTTAAGCTTGTTATTAAACCAATACAAATAATTGCAACTGCTAAAAAACAAACTAAATGAATTAACCCAGAGGTTGATTTTTCGTTAAACTTGCTTTTAACTCCATTTAGTAAATTGCTAATAACTCCTATTGCAATTATTAGTGAAAGAAGCGGAAGAAAGCGAACTATCTGCTCTATTATTATAGACAGTAAACTTGATATAAAAGACTTATAGTTGATTGCATTTTCACCAGATATTATTGAATAAAGTTTGCTTTTTATATTATCTATAGAAAACAAATTTGTATTGCTTTCGTTAAACTCTGCAATAACCGAATTTAAGCCAGAAAAGTCTATGTTGTCTATTTCTTCAATTATGGTTGTAGATAGTTCTTCGCTTATTTCTACAATCTCGTTGTTTGCAGAAAATGTTTTAAGTGGAGTTACAATACAAAACAGAGCAAGCAAAACAGACATAGCGATAATTGTAATTTTATTTCCATTATGTTTTTTGTTGTATGCTTTTATCATAGCAACCCCATAATTAAATCTATTACACTATTTATTATTGGCAAAGCCACAAGGAGAATTATAAGTTTACCAACAAAAAGTATTTTATCTGCAATACTGCTTGCTCCAGCATCTGCACACACATTTGCTCCAAATTCTGTTATATAGCCTATTGCTATTATTTTAAATATTGGAAGAAGAATATTAGTGTTAACACCCGTCTTTTCAAAAATTGAATAAAAATTTGAAATGACAGAATTTAATGTGTTAACAGCCATTATTACAATTAGAATACTGCCTGCTATTGAAATAATCATGGCAATTTCTGGCTTGGTTTGTTTTATAATTATATGAGCAAAAACTGTAATTAAAGCAACACCTATTATTTTTACTAAATCTGCCATAATCACCTATATTGCAAACAGAGCTTTAACTGTGGTAAATAATTCTTCTACTAAATTTATAATCATCAACAAACTAATAATTAAACCAGCAAGAGTTGTTATAGAGGCTATTTCTTCTTTTCCACAATGCTTTAAAATTTGATTTACAATAGATGTAATTAAACCTATGCCTGCAAGTTTAAAAATTATTTCCATAAAACCTCCTAAATTAATAAAATGGCTAACCCTATTGCAAATAAAAGTGATAGTTTTATAATCATTGGGCAAAGTTTGTTTTTATCTGCTTCTGCTTTTGTTAAATTCTCTTCTATTGCTAGCAAAAATTGTTCTATCTGTTTAAGCTCACTATTGCTATCGTTTTTGCCAAGGCGTATAATAATCTCTGACAACTCCACTTTTTCTTTTTCATCTAAAATCTTTATTTCATCAAAACTTAAATTCCCAGATTTTAAATAATTTTGATAAGATGTAATAAAACATTTAAATTGTTTGCGTGGTTTTAAACTTATTAAAAATTCATTTACTTTTGCCTGCTTAAAAGAGATGTTTATTTTAAATTGATTTAAAAACAAACGCAGATTGTAATAAAAATCATACTTATCTTTATACTGCTCGCTAAAAGCACGTGCAATAAGCATAATTACCGATATTAAAACAACAATTAGCACCCATTTCATTTTCACCTACAATATATACAATTTAATTTTTCATCATAAATATTTGTTAATGTGCCAGGCCCCTCATCTCCGCTTAAAAGCACAAATCTAGAAAAGTATTTATTTTCAATAATCTTATCAAATCCCATTTTATTTTGTAGTTGTTGCAAGTTCTTTGCGTGTATTGTTGCAACTACATTTACTCCAGAATTCATTGCTTCTTTTAAACAGACTATGTCTTTTTGAAGGTCTAATTCGTCAGTTATAATTACATCTGGGCGCATACTTCTAATACCATTTTTAAATGCAAAAGTCTTGCTACAGTTTGTATAAACATCGCAAAATCCGCCTAAAGAAATTTGAGGTTGTCCGCCAATTACAGAGGAGATTTCGTTGCGCTCATCTGCTATTAATATATTGGACGACACATTATGTAAATAAAGTTGAAAAATAAAATCTCTTATAAATGTCGTTTTGCCACAGCCTGGCGGAGAAATTACTAAAGTATTATAGACAGTATCGTTAACAAGAAATTCGTATGCTGGTAAACTACAGTTTTTTACAAAGTGAGGTATGCGTATATTTATAGATTGGAACTCTTTTATAGTTACAATCTTATCTTCATTAGTTACAATATTACCAGTTAATCCTACCCTAATACCTTTTGGTAGAGTTATATATCCGTTTGAAATACTTTCATTAAAAGCATAAATAGAATATTCACTTGCTTTTAAAATAAAATTTTCTATCATAATATGTGTTGCTTTTAAGAATTCATTTTTATCGTCTTTTAAATAATACTTTTTATTTTTTACAACTACTATTATGTTTTCGTTTACCCTCATACGGATTTCTGTTATGTCGTTAAAGCTAAATGCCTTAATTATGGCATTATAAATATCTTTGTCTAAATAATCTTTTAACATATTAAAAATTATTAGTTTGCATAAAAAAAAATGCTTGAAGAAACAATTCAATTTTTGTTTCGGCAAGATATGCATTTTTTAGAGTTTTATTTAAGCAAATAGACAAAAAATAAAAAACAAATATTTGTTTTTTATTTTTGTGTTATGTTGTTATTTTCATCTTCTAATTTTTTTGTTAATAAAACAATTAATTTGTCAACTTTTTCAATTTTTTTCTTCTTTCTATCATATTTTTTTTGGTTAACATTAGGATTATAAACAAGATGTGAATCAGGAACAGAACTATATCTATTTGAATATTCAAATTCTAGTTCGTTTTTTTCTTCTTTTGCCTTTTCCAACTTAGATTTAATTATATCAATTTTTCTGTCTGTTTTTTCAGTTAACCTTTTATGTATACGTGTAAGTTTTTCCAATCTTACTGACAATATTTTAATATCATGTGACAATAACTCTTTTTGCTGCATCATAGTGTAATAACCATCAATTTCATATTGATTTTCTTCATCATCAAGATATTTATAAACATAATTAAGGCGTTCTGTTTTATCAGCTAACACTTTTTTCAAATCATCAATTTCTTCATTTAGTTTTTTTATTTTTTCGTTCATCCTTACCTTCTTAATTAATTTTAACATATTGTTTGCATTTTGTCAATATTGTTACTACTATCTCTATATAGTAAAAAACACCCTTAAAGGGTGCCTTAATAATTGGTTTATAAACGTTCCATATATTCGCCTGTGCGAGTGTCAATTCTAATTCTGTCGCCTTCGTTGATAAATAAAGGAACTTGTAAAGTGTAGCCAGTTTCAACAGTTGCTGGTTTACCACCAGTTTTAACAGTATCTCCTCTAACGCCTGGTTCTGTTTTTGTAACAGTAAGTTCTACAAACATTGGTGGGTCTACATTAATTGGTTGACCATTATATAATTGAACACTGCAATTAGTGTTTTCTACAATAAATTTAAGTGCGTATTCTATAATGCCACGATTGAATGGAACTTGTTCGTAAGTTTCGTTATCCATAAAGTAGAATAAATCACCATCGTTGTAAAGATACATCATTTCTTTACGTTCAATTGAAATATCGTTTATTTTTTCGCTTGGGTTGTAAGTGCGATCTAAAGTTTTGCCAGTTATAACGTTTTTTAATGTTGTTCTAACAAAGGCTGCACCCTTACCTGGCTTTACATGTTGGAAATCTACCACCAAAAATAAACTTGGTTTTGATGGGTCTGTAGATGTTCCGTCATCAAAAATTACTCCTTTTCTTATATCGCCTGCTGTAATCATATTAATTTCTCCTTAAACTTATTATATCATATATAGTAATATTTTGCAATGTTTTTTCATTGTTTTAAACCAAAAATATCTTCATTTTTGCCTTATTTTTTACAACTTCTATAATGGCTTTTGTTATGTTGTTTTCATTTAACTTATATAAGCCGTCTTTTAATTCTGTTATTACAGTTTGTCCATTTAAAAACCTAAATATTAAATTACTATCCGCGTTAATTTCTGGGTATTTTAATAAGCTGTTTAACGGAATTATTTTTTCTTTAATATTTTGTTCATTTAAATCAGCGATGTTATAACAATCTTCTAATTTAAAACTGTCAATACTTGTGCGGATTAAACTTGTCATTGTGGCAACAGTGTTTAATTCTTGCGCAATATCTCTACCGATTGAACGAATATAAGTTCCACTGCCACACTTAATATTTACCGTTAACTCTCCATTTGAATAGTTAACAATTTTAATATCGTTTATAGATCGGAAGAGCACACGTCTGAACTCCAGTCACCATAATACATC
>CANDFN010000035.1 GCA_947384015.1 uncultured Clostridia bacterium
GTTACAGTTACAGAGCCTGAAAGCACTGAATATATAATTTTTAATGGCTGGACTCTTAATGACGAAACTGTTAACCCTAGCACAGTTGAAATAACAAAAAACACAACCTTTATTGCCGACATAACTTATAAATACAAAGTCCAATTTGTTGTAGAGGGACAAGTTGTAAATTCACAAATTGTTGAACAAAATACAAACGCTACAATAATTGAAGAGCCAACAAAAGACGAATTTATGTTCGCAGGTTGGACAATAGACGGCGAAACTGTTATTGACATTAGCAACTACCCTATAACCGAAAATACAATTTTTATTGCTAAATTCGTTGAGCCTGTTGGATTGTTTGACGACATTACTGGTCAACTGATATATACCTGGCAAGAACTTATTAATGAAGGTTATATAAATGTTTCGTCTGACGGTATTCTAACATCTAATCAAAAGGCATCAAGCTTAACAGGAAAACTAATTATTGATTCTAGTGTTACAAGTTTTGAAGGCTATGCTGATGACAGATGGCCTCAAGGTGGCGTTGGAGCTTTTTCAAACATAACAGAATTAGTTATACCAAATAGTGTTGTCCGTTTCGGAAATAGTAATTTTACTAAATGCTCAAAATTAACCAAGGTAAATTATTTAGGAACTCTAGAAGATTGGTTAAACATTACTATTTCCCCAAGTTCCTTTAACTCTCATCTTCCAACTGTAAATACACATTCTTTATATCTTAATGATGTAAAATTAGAAGGTCATATAATAATACCTGATAATATTACCGCTATAAAAACTTATGCTCTAGCTGGTATTGAAGATATAACTTCTATAGACTTTAACAATGTTACAACAATCTATTCTTTAGCTTTTTCAGGTTGTTCTGGTTTAACAAATGTTATATTTCATGAAACTTTATCTACTATTGCTTATTATGCATTTAGATATTGTTCAAAACTAGAAAGTGTTTACATCCCATCAAGTGTGACTACTATAGAAACCTATGGTTCAGGTTCTGGTCAATCTCCATTTTTCGGATGTTCTTCTCTAGTTATTTATTGTGGTGTTTCAACAGCTCCCGATTCTTATAAATATCACTGGAACTATAGTTCTTCATCAAATGTTTTAACTACCAAATATGGTTACACTTACGAGCAATACTTAGCTGAAATAAACGAAAAATAGAGGCTACAAATGATTTACTATTTTATCAAGCAGTCGGGCGGCGGTAAGTCCGCCCTAGCTACTGCTTTTATGACACAGTTTATGGAGGTGCAAAATACTGTAAACCGAGACACTAAAGAATTGTTAGGCTTTTTAGAAATGACGCCAAGAGATAGATTAAAGCTTTCGCACAAACTTACAGATTACTTTAATGCAAAAGGCTACAATTTTAAAAAGGCAGAACACACGGTTTGGTCTAACCTCGGTATGTGGACTAGACGCTTTGGTAAAGAGATAACAAACTACGATATGCCACTGCACAGAGTTGGTTTATATGATAAAAAATATGTAACTTGGACACCTGCCCCAGGAGGCATAGTAATTATGGATGAAATGCAAGAGGTTGCAGACGGACGTGATAGCATGAGCTTACCTACTCGCACAAGTGCTTATGCACAGCTACATAGAAAATGGCGTTTAGATTTACTGCTATTCTCGCAACGTGACAAGGTAGATAAACAATTCAGAGAGAACTGTAAAATAATCTTAATAACCGATATGAAACATAAAACCGATAAATACGGCTTTATTGTATCAACAACTTGGACCTTGTTAGTCTTTGAAGATTTTAGATATTATGAAGCTTATAAAGGCAGTATGAACTCTAAATATTACAAAGAAACGAAATACACCTTTTATGGTTGTATATTTGACCACTATGACAGCCATGAGGGCGAAGAATACTTTGCAGAATGTGCAGCAAAACACGGAGGAATCTCTTTAAGAAAAGCCGAAAAGAAACGCACTACACGTGAAGACTTTAACAAGTTTGTAACCAACCACCCTTACACTGCACCTAGCGAATATAGAAAAGGAGCAAAAAAATGACAATAGAAGAATATATAAAAAGTTTAGACCACTTAAAAGCTATTATGGGAGCTTATGAAAGTATTGTGTCTGACTTCGTCCAAAACGAAAAGCGGTTTACAAAGCGCTACTTTAAACGTCAAATGAAAGATTTGCAAAACCGTATAAAGGGTTCTTTAAAGGTTTATGATGCACATGTAAAAACTTGCCTTAATGATGACAAGGGCAAAAATGATATTGATGTTAAACAACTAGAAAAAGAGCTTGAAGAAACCAAAAAAAGTTTAAAAGACTTTTTTGCAAAATTCACAAAAAAGAATAAGCTTCCCCCAGCGCCCAACCTAGACGGCACAGAAACTCAACCTCCGCAGAACAGCTCACAGAATACTGACGCAAAAAGCCAGCCAAGTAGTCCAGCGGAAGCAGAAAAAGGCACGACGGTTGGGTCTGCTTTCAAAACAAAAAAGAGCACCGTTGTTGACAAAGACAAAACGGAAACGGAGGAGCCGAAAGCAGAACCGGAACAGACCGAAACAAAGGCATAAAATTTGGCAACGCCAAATTTTAGGTCTTTGCGGTTTGTATAAAAGAACGCATTGCGTATAACAGCCGTAAGGCTGTCGCAGGCAAATTTAAAGGAGTATATATGATAGAAAAAAACTTTATAATAAAATTTACAATTAATGAATCTAATTATAACGATTATCTTAATAAACAAAATGCAAACGCTACAAAAAATAAAGATAATAATAAAAATAAGGGCAAAAAGTAAGCCCTTATTTTTTATTAATCAAAAAAATGTCCTAATTTTAATTAAAATAGTGAGTATAATTTGAGTATAAATTTTTGTAAGTTATCTATTTTATAGTGGTTTTTTGCGGGTCTTAATTGGGTTCAAATCCCTCACTCTCCGCCAAGTTGTATTTAATGCAAACCTTTAATTAAGGATCAGTATGAAAACCAACTTGTTCTTACAAACTTTAGTTTCAAATTTGTTTTTTTGTAAAGATGAATTTGGAACTATTTTTATAATAAGGTTTGTTTATAAATATTACAACCAACTAGATATAAGGAAGAATGATATATTATAATTTTTATAAAAAAAGCAATAATATATTGCTTTTTTGTTTACTGATTTATCAAACACTTTGTGAATATCTATACCAATACCATTTGTAGATTTCTAAGTAAAGTTTGCCTATTTATATTATAAACAACATTTTTACTAATATTTTATATTCATATTAAGTAAAACCACCCCAACCTTTTATTTCTTATAATCTTTTTATATCTATATCTTTAGTTACATCTTCATCATTATCTACTTGCACATATTCTACATACTGATAAGTGCTATATTTTGAAGTTGTTTCTTTCATCCAATTATAAACTTTATCTCGCAATTCTTTTTTTGCTTCTTTAACTGGTTTTTCTTGGTCTGGGTAAAAAGGCTCACTAATATAAACTGTGCGCTTTGTTTTACGTAACTTGTTCGTTGGTTCTTTATAAGTTGTAACAAAAGCAACAACTGGAGCATTTAACTTTACTGGATAAGAAAAGGAAGAATCTACAAATGGACGAATATCTGTATAATATGGCCATATGTGAGCTTCTGGATAAATAACTATTGGGTATCGTGCATTGTAATAATACTCTATAGCCATAATAAAGTTTTTATACGCTGTTGTAGTAGTTGGAACAGGCATTGCCCCTAACATCCTAGCAGCACTTCCAACGCCTTTTAACGCAACTGCGTCTGGTGACGTTATTATTCTATTTTTGCGAGGAAAGGTTATTAAACTTGGTAAATAAGCATCTATCACTCCAGTATGATTACCATACAAAAAGTAACGCGATTTTAGCTTTTTAAAAGCCTTTTTGTTTTCAAATTTAAACCTAACACCTGCAAAAAAGTGCGTATAGATAGATAAAAATGGAAACGCAAAAATATGATAAAATATAAATGAGCAACAACGCCATATCAAATTTTTATGTATATATTTACCGTCAACTTTCTTTTCTTTGATATTAGTTCCAGCAAAGTCGTCATTCAAAAGGTCTTTATAGTATATTACTAATTTATCTTTTTTGTTTTTTTTCATTTACAACCTCAAGAATCATTTTTTCCATCTTTTTCATACATTCGTCTTGGTTGTAAGTATTTGCGTTATTTAAATAAAGTTCTTCGTATTTTTTCTTTTCTTCTGGATGCTCAATCCAATAATCCATAACCCTAGCAAGGTCTTTAGGTTTCCTTCTACGGAAAATACACTTATCATCTATAGCAAACTCTTTGGTTGCAGATAGCGGAGAATCTGATACAATTGTTAATTTGCCACAACAAATCCCTTCTAAACAAGCAATGCCTTCAAGTTCTATGTCTGCTGGATGAACATAAAAATCTGCGTAGTTTATCATTTTAACAATATCTTCTCTTGGGAAGATGTTAAAAACTGGTGCAATAGGCAATTTCTTTGCAAGCTTTTTATAATATTTTTCTTTTTGGCCGCGACCTGCCAAGATTAATTGAATTTTATCTTTATATTTAGAATATTTAACAGCTTTAATTAAGGTATCTTGAGATTTCTCTCTAGAATATCTACCAATGGTTAAAATTACTATTCTATCTTTATACTCTTCTGGCTTTTTAACATCCATCTTTTTAACATAAGAATGCACACCATTAGAAATTACAACACCTGGTGTGGATTTTTTTATGTTGCTTTCAAATTGGTCTTGAATAAATTTTGTTGGGTAATGTATTCTATCTACCTTTGAGTATACATGGTCATATATATTTTTATAAACAATTTTATTGGCTAATTTCAATTTGTTTAACTTTATATAAGAAGTTAAATTTTCTGCTTGCATATGAAAACCTGCCGTAACAGATATCCCTTGTTCTTGTGCAACCTTTAATGCCGCCCTAGACAAAGCAAAAGGCAACATTAAATGAACATGGTCTGCACCAACCACAGCTTTACGAACAATTTCTTTATCTGTTTTTGGAAGAGTAACACCAATCTTTTTTACATAAGCATTTAAAAGCCAACCAAGGTTTAAATTTGGCGTAACAAAAACATTATCTTCCCCTTTTCTAAATTGGTCCGCACATAAAATTCGCACCTCATGTCCAAAGCCTTTTAATGCTCTTATTAAATTCATTGTAGCTACAGCTGTGCCATTATTTTCTTCACCTAACACATCACATACTACTGTAATAATCATTTAAAACTCCTATAAACTTTAGTATAAAGATTATATCAAATTAACCTAATTTTGTCCACAATTTGCATTACTTTTTGTTGATTTCTGTATTATTTTGACATTTACTCAACATTTTATTTATTTTTGATCATTAGTTTATGTTTTCCTTTTTTATCATATCTACAATAATGTCAAAGGTTGCAGCGCGATTTTTAGAGGTATTAAAATAATAAAATCCATACTTCTTACATTCCTGCTCTAGTTCGTTGCTTTCTTTAATAATCTTTTGACAATGCTTTAATAAGGCTTCATCTGTTTCTTTGTGCGTCCAATCATTTTCAGTATCCAATTCTCTCATAGTTGCTAATAGTTCTTTTGCAGAAACATCATTGATACCTAAAAATATAACTATGTATTTATCTTTCTTAGAATATTCATTAATATGTTTTGGTAAAAATTGAGAACCTGGAAAAACTGTTATCATATTACAATATTTTAAATTTTTCAAAAATCCATTTAACACTTCAAATAAAAAGGGTTTGTATTTTTCTCTAGCCTGTTCTGGCTTATTATGAACGATACCTAATTGTGGAAAAACTTTATGGAATGCATGGACAATAGTATCACTTTCACAAGTTGAATAATGCAACTCTCTTGCTATTTTATTTGCTAAAGTAGTTTTACCTGCTCGCACCGTCCCACCTATAATAACGTTTTTCATTACATCTCCTTTAATGTATTTCTACGCATATCTTTTTTATTATAATTTAGAATCTATCTTATTATTGCATAAATTAAAGCAATAGTCAAACATGAAATAATCCAATTAAACGCATGTTTATTTAATAGAAATAAAATTCGTAATATGCTATAATGATTAAAGAAAAGGAGATTTTATGAGCAATACTATTGAAATGATAAAGGAATATAAACCTTTTAATCAGCAAGAAGAAAAGGACAAGCAGTTTTTTATAGATTGCGAAAAACAAGAACAAATTTTAACAAGGGACAACGAGCGATGCCATTTGACTTCTTCTGCTTTTATTACAAATAAAACTAGAAATAAAGTATTGTGCACCTACCATAAAATTTATAATTCGTAGACTTGGACTGGTGGACATGCTGACGGCGATGATGACATGTTATATGTTGCAAAAAAGGAAGTAAAAGAAGAAACCTCTTTAGCAAAGTTTAAAGTTTTACAAACCTCTCCCATTTCTATTGAGAGCGTCCCAGTTTTAGGACATGTAAAAAGAGGGAAATATGTGCCTGCACATATTCATCTTAATGTTACCTATTTGTTTGAAGCTGACGAAAATGAAGAATTGCATATAAAACCCGATGAAAATTCTGGCGTTGCTTGGCTTACTTTTGAAGAACTAATAAACAAATCTACCGAGCCTTATATGATAACAGTTTACAAAAAGATAATTGAAAAAATCAAAGTAATGAAACTATAAAAAAAATAGGCAATCGCCTAATTTTTTTGTTGATTGTTATAAAACTCGTTTAATCCTTTTTCAAATTGAGTTTGACTTATAGGGTCTAAATAAAACAGCAAACCCATCAGTTGACCAACGTGTAATTTTTCTTCGTTTACAATATCTGTTAAAGTTTGGTTTACCACAGCATCATTTGATGATGCAATATGATTTTCATATTGCATAATGGCTTCAATCTCTCCAATAATGTCTAGTCTTGTATTTTGAGCAAGTGCTTGTTTGTTAAAATTATTTAAAACTTCTAAGTTTGTTACAAAATTTTTCATATTAACCTCTTATTTTATATAGTTTTTTTATTTTAGTTTTGTTAATAAAAACTCAAATATTAATTTATACAAAGTTATAAAAAAATAGAGTTTTAAAACTCTATTTTTTTGTTAACATAGTCTACTAATTCATTTACCGATAAACGAATTTGTTCCATGGTATCTCTATCACGCACAGTAACAGTATTATTTTCTAAACTATCAAAGTCTATTGTAACACACATTGGTGTTCCAATTTCATCCTGACGGCGATAGCGTTTACCAATGCTACCCGCCTCGTCATAAGTTATCATAAAATGTTTAGCTAGTGTTGCATAAACTTCTTTTGCCTTATCTCCTAAATTTTTTTGCAAAGGAAGCACTGCCACTTTATAAGGAGCGACCGCTGGGTGAAAATGCATAACAACACGAGTATCTCCCCCTTCTAAAGCTTCTTCATCATATGCTTCGCACATAACCGCCAAAGTTAATCGGTCACATCCAATAGAATATTCAACTACATTTGGAATATATTTTTCGTTTGTAAAAGGGTCTAAATATTGCATTGATTTTCCGCTAAATTCTTGGTGGCGAGATAAATCCCAATCTCCACGATGATGAATACCATTAAGTTCTTCCCAGCCCATAGGGTATAAATACTGAATATCACATGCCGCTTTAGCATAGTGTGCCAACTTATCGTGGTCATGATACCTTAGATGCTCTGGTTTAAAGTTTAATGAAAGCAAAAAATCCATTGCTTTCTTTTTGTATTCTGCATAAAAGTCCATGCTTGTATCTGCTTTGCAGAACCATTGATGTTCCATTTGTTCAAATTCTATTGTGCGGAAAGTGAAGTTTCCAGGGGTTACTTCATTACGGAAAGCCTTACCGATCTGAGCAATACCAAAAGGAACTTTTGCACGCATACTTCGTTGAACATTTAAAAAGTTTACAAACTCACCTTGCGCAGTTTCTGGGCGAAGATAAATTAAGTTTTGACTTTCGTCCGTTACCCCGCGCGAAGTGGAAAACATTAAGTTAAAGTTACGTATATTTGTCCAGTTAGATTTACCACAATCTGGGCAAGCAACTTTATGCTCTGCAATATAATTTTGCATCTCTTCGTTACTCATAGCGTCCGCATTTACTTTCCCTTTGCTGTGGGCTTCTATTAAATTGTCTGCCCTATGCCTTTTACCACAATTTTTACAATCCATTTTAGGGTCTGAAAAACTTGCAGTATGCCCACTAGCATCCCAAACTTTACTGTTCATAAAAATATCAGCATCCACACCATAAGAAGAAGGTGCTTCTTGCACAAATTTCTTCCACCATGCACGTTTTACATTGTTTTTTAATTCTACACCAACTGGGCCATAATCCCATGTGTTTGCAAGCCCGTCGTATATGTCGCTACCTGGGAAAACAAATCCTCTGTTTTTACATAAGTTTACAATCTTATCTAAACTCTTTTCCATTTTTTCTCTCCTTTTTAATTTTTTAATTAATTAGTTTGATGGAGATAATATAAAAATCCCCATGCAACATTATTGCATAGGGACGATAATCTAAACTTACCGCGGTTCCACCCTAATTGGTTTAAAACCCTCTTTTAACTTGTTTCGTCAAGTGTAACGAGTGCCATTTTAGCACTTCCAAGCGAGGCGCCACTTCGCTTATCGGTCATTATTATTATATAACAATCTAATCAAATTGTCAATAAATTAAAATAAATTTTTATATTTAACCTTTTTAATTGCACATACATAAATTTGGCAAAACGTCTATAATCTAAAATTACTAAAACTTAACAATATTTACACAAAACAAAAAAGCAATCATATGATTGCTTTTTTATATAACTAGACAGTATAAGTTGCATCGTTGTCAAACTTTAAAGCTTCCAATTGTTTTGTAATATCAGTTTTGGCTGTAACTTTTACACCATGTTGTTTTAATATCTCTGCCAATGTCTGCCTTGCATTTTTTAGTTTATCGGCAGTAATTCTAGAAGCAAGTTTTCCAGTTGTTTGATTATATTCTAAAAGCAACGCTTTTCTAATTACAACATAGCCCGTTTCTTTACCTAAAACATCTCTAATTAAACTTTGGAATTCTCTCTTTTGAGCATCTGTTATGCCTGCTTTTGGTGTTCCATCAGTATTGAACATTTCATCATGGAGAACCTTTAATCTTTCAATTCTACCAAATAAAGCGCGTATTGCATCTCTATCTTGTGCTGTGATTTCCATTTTAGAAAGTTTTTCTCTAGCTTGAGCACTTTTTAAATATTTTTCTGCCAATCCTGCTTGTTTTTCAGCTTCTTCTGCGGCAGCCTTTGCTTTTTCTACTTCAGCACTATTATCTGTTCCTTCGGCATTTGTTTCAAT
>CANDFN010000036.1 GCA_947384015.1 uncultured Clostridia bacterium
GAAAATTACTCGTTATTTATAACAGTTTATGAGGATGTGTTAGGGGAAATTGACACTAGTATGCGTGCGGTTAATGAATATGAAACCGAGCCTGAATATACTTATTGTGTGTATGTTAAAGGCGTTTTAATGTATGAAAGCTTATACACCCTTATAGGCGAAAAAGCATTCATTAAAGCGTTGGGAAATTACTATAAAGCATATGCTTATACCAATGTAACCCCTGAGTGTTTGTTTAAAGTTTTTGAAGAAACTAGCGGGATGAATTTACAAGGCTTTTTTGATAGTTGGATTAGCGGTAAAGTGGTTATAAAATAAAAATTAGAGTTTATGCTCTAATTTTTATTTGTTATTATTAAATTCGTTTATGAAAAGTTGTTTGTTTTCTTTAAGGCGTGGTTCATCGCTTAGTTTAATTGCCTCGTCTACTGCAATGGTTGCGTTTTTATAATCGCCCAAATAATAATAGCACAAAGAGAGGTAATCGTAAGGCAGGCTTCCCCAACAAACAGGTGATGACATATAGTTAAAGTATCTTGTTGTTATTTTAAACATCTCATTAAGGGTTACAGCTGCTTTTAAATAGTTTTCTTGTTTAAAATAAAGTAGGGCAAGTTCAAAGTAGGGCTCTCTTATATAATTAGTTTCTAGCATGGCTTTTAATAAATATTCTTCTTGGCTTTTAACATCTCCTAATTGCTCGTAACAACGGGCAATATAACGTAAACTTGCGCACCTTTCGTCTTTCCAATTGGCAGTGGGTAGGGTTAGGTGATTTTTTAACATTTCTATTGCCTTAGAATATTCGCCGTGAAAATAGTATTCTCTACCCAAATAGTGAACGTTACGGTCGTCTAATGGGTTTTCTTTTACAGATAGCTCTAATAATGGTAAATAGTTAGAGCGAGATTTTGTTTCGTCTGCGCGGTGGTTCAATTGAATAGAAGGTAGGGTTATTGTTTCATATTCTTGTTTAGTTGTTTCTTTTAAAACCTCATGAACAGGGTAAACCCATTTAAAAGCATTGTTTTTGTGGATTTTATCGGCGAAAAATACAATCCCTTCGCTTCCATCTGGGTTAAAATTCCACGTGTAGCGGTATCTTGCTCTGCCAACACCCGCTTTCCAGTTCTGCCGTAACGTGTCAATCCAGCCTGGTTCAAAAAACTCATCTATGTCAACACAAACGCAAACATCAGCATCTGCAGGAATTAATTTCATACTATCGTTTCTTGCCACGTCAAAGCGGAAAGTCTTATATTTTTTTTGTTTTACAATTATGCCAGCGTCTTTAAAAAATTCATAAGTTCCGTCTGTGCTACCGGTATCCAGCACACAAACATAATCGGCAACTTTAACCGAATCTAGCCAGCGTTTGGCAAATTTTATTTCGTTTTTAGCAATGGCGTATACACAAACTTTTATCATATTTCATGTTATGAATAATTTTAAGATAAAGTTAAATAAGTAGCAACGACACTTAATTGTTGATGTTGACAAATGTGTTAATTTGTGTTAAAATAAAAGCAAGAGGTAAACATGAGAAGCGAATTAAAGAAAGGTGTTAAATTTGGTAATGTTGAAAATGCTACTAACGAGCTGATTATTTTCTTTGATGAAGACTTATTTAATGATGCCGAGTATAAAGACGGAAAGAAAAAGGATGAATTGATAGCGAAAGCAAAAGCAATTATAGATGCGAACTTGCAAGACCTAAAACCTGTTGAAATTGTTTATAATAATATTCAAATGAAGAACAGCACAAAGTTGACCTTTAATATAACGGGCGTGCCAGATGCTAAGTTTGTAAAAGGATATAATGGTGTTCTAGATTTACCTGCAAATGATGCTGTGTTTAGTATTTTTGTAGAAATTACGGTATATGCAACAGAACAAGTTTTGGGTGTAAAGCTAGAACGTAAGGGTAGAAAATGGTTTAGAAAACCTGGCGCACCTGCGCCAAGCGTGGAGGCTGAGGGTTGTGCAGAAGGTGTTATTCAAGCAATACAAAACGATGGTTGTTGGGGATGTAAAGGCATTGGTGTTCACACAGGTGTAGATAACATAGACAACCCTACAGCTTGTCCAATATCTTTTTAAAGTAAAAGCAAACAGTGTAGTTTGCTTTTTTTATGCAATTTGTTTGGTTAAGGATTTTTGTTGCTTAAACACTTTGAATTAGTTTTATTTTGTTTTATAATATAAATATGAAATTAAGCAAAGTAAAACAGGAAGAGTTAATTGATGAGATGATTGATTTTTTAATAAAGGAAAACGGAATAAAGCCGGATTTTGATTATTTAAAACTAAACAAACGCAACCTTTTAAATAATCTTTTACTTTTGCATGCAACTGAGAATTTGGGTGATTACTTTTATTCCTTGCAAGATAAATTGCTTGCCAGTGAAAATGATAAGACGTTTAATGTTTTAGCATTAAATTACAAAAAGGACATTGCTTATGCTAAGGCGGATGTAACTAATATTAATGCGGACATGGTTGTTTATTTTGCCAAAGATATAATTAGTTTAGAAATGACAGAAACTAGTGATAATAAAATTATGTTAAAAGCGGGTGTGCAAGTTGGTGCTGATTTATATCAGCAATATAAAGAAAATGGCTTTTTGCCAGATTACAACTCGCCTTATATAACAGAAGCTTATAACTTGCCTGCAAATTATTTAGCTAAAATTTTGGTAAGCGAAGAGGTGGATTATCAAGTCGTTTTTAAACAGATATATGATTTTGCGTTAGAAAATGAGGTTTATAGCATTTTTATAGATTTGCCAAAAGGTGTGGAAAGAGATGCTATTATAGAATTTAAACCAAAACAGATAAAGTTGATATTTAAAGAAGATAGGTAAAATATTCTAAATTATAAAAAACAAGCATATATTAAATTGATGTATAACGATTCTCCAATTTTATCTAATGAAGACTATTTGTTAATTAGTCAGCAGTATGAAAAGGCTAAAATTTATCAGCGCACGGAAAGTTTGGCCAAGCTTTTTAATGCAATACATATTTGTAAACAGTTTTGTTTTGCTCCGCCAACGCAGTTAAATAAAAGGCTAACTTTAGCCGTTAAACAAACGGGTGCGGTGGTAAACACAATTTTAGACAATCTTTCTACTGCTTTTAATGTGGAAAAACAAAAGGTTTGCGAAATTAGGCAAGTAAATATCTTTAGTTTTGTAAAGAGTTTAGCAGAAGCTAGTAAATTGAGTTTAGATGTATATTTAAACGAAGAAAAAGAGTATATAAAGAAAATTTGTATGTCTAACATTAAACTTTTAAATGAGGAATTGGAAAAAATCTTGGCAATTTTAGAAATTAGCGAAGTGAGAACTTTCAAATTTATGTAAAAGCTATTTTTGCTTGTAAAATTTTAGTTATGATTAGATAAAATAAAAGGATTGACTAAATAATGTAAAAGCTATAAATGTAGATTAAAATAAAAAATGCCGTGTTGGCATTTTTTTATTTTTTTATAAGTTCGTATTCGTTTTTAGGTTTATCTAAAATAGTGTAGCCAAGAGAGGTTATCTTGTCTCTTAAAACATCGCTAGTAGCGTAATCTTTATTATTGCGTGCAATTTTACGTTCTTCAGCAATGGCAATAATTTCTTCTGGAATGTTGGTTGTTTCTTCTTTAACTTCATTTAAACGAAGGCCTAAGAAGCGGTCAAAATCAATAACCAAGTTGTAAATATCTGCACTGGCTGGGCTGTTTTTTAATGCGTCCCAAACAACAGATAGTGCTAATGGAGTGTTTAAATCGTCAGCAACATATTCTGCAAATTTGTTTTTATATTCCATTATTTTTTGTTTTTCTATTAAATTGGTGCCGTTTTTATGCTTTAATAATAATTTTTTTAAATTATTCAAACTTTCTTTTGCACTATTTAAAGCTTCCATAGTAAAGTTTTGAGGTTTTGCATAATGTGCAGATAGGAAGAAAAGCCTTAAATCCATGGCAGAATAGCCTTTTTCTTCTAATGAAGATAGGGTGTAAATTTCGCCTTTAGATTTACTCATTTTTCCGCCATTAAACATTAAATGCTCTAGGTGAAACCAAATGTCTACCACTTCATGCCCAGTTTTTGCATAGTTTTGCGCAATTTCATTTTCGTGGTGCACAGTTTTATGCTCTATGCCACCGCCGTGCAATGAAATATGTTCTCCTAAATATTTGTTGCCTATTGCGCTACATTCTATGTGCCAACCAGGGTAACCAACTCCCCATGGGCTATCCCAACGTTGTATATGATTGTCTTTTGCCTTTACCCAAAGCACAAAATCGGCAGGATTTCGTTTTTCTTGGTCAACTTCTATACGAGAGCCAAAAAGTTTTTTATTTTGGTTCATGCCACCAAGTTTGCCGTAAGAAGGGTATTTGCTTGTATCATAATAAACGCCATTTTTTGTTATATAGCCATAGCCATTATCTAAAATGTCTTGAACAAATGCAATAATCTCTTTAATGACACTTGTGGCTGGGCATATGTGCTCAGGATCTTCTATGTTTAAAGCTTGCATGTCTTTATGACAAGCATTCCAATAAAAGGCCGCTATTTCTTCTGGGCGTTTTTGTTCTCTTTTAGATGCTACTTCCATTTTGTCTTCGCCTTCGTCTGCATCGCTTGTCATGTGACCAACATCGGTAATATTCATAACATGGTTTATTTTATAACCTAAATACTTAACAGATCTTCTCATAGTGTCCATTACAAAAAATGCACGCATATTGCCTATATGTTGAAACCAATATACAGTGGGTCCGCAAAAATAAAAACTTACTTCCCCATTATAAGGTGATACTGCCGTTTTTTGTTTTGTTAAAGAGTTGTATATCTTAAGCTCCATAGATTCTCCTTAAAATTTATACACTAATATATATAAATAACTTTATTTGTTTATTATAATAATTTTATATGAAGTTTGTCAACTAAATAGTGTTGGGCTTAATTTTCATTTTAAACAAAAAAACTTAAAATCTTATAAAATATAAGAAAAATTGGCATTATTTTTATATAAATTTTAAAAAATTTACCTATATAATAAAACAAATGACATATCAACGTGCTAATGAAAGAGTGGGAACTAGATTTGTTTTTAAAACAACTCTATCTTCTTTGGTGTATACTTTTTTATTTATATATATTTTGATTTTTATTAGCCCGGTATTTGGTTTTGGTTCTTTTGTTGTGGCTAGCGATAGCATGTTGCCAACTTTAAACAAAGGAGATATGATTGTTCTAAAACGGACAAGTTCAATACAGGTTGGTGATATTATAACTTTTACACAACCGCTTTTGGGCACGGTTACGCATAGGTTGGTTGCTGTTGTAGAAGATGATGGACAAACCTATTATGTTTGTTGTGGGGACAATAATTTAAATAGCAGTTGGCAAGAACTTGTAGAAGAATTAAAGGCATGCTCAGCAGAAGAGGTTTTTGCAATTGCTGATGATATTGTAAATCCTAAAGATGTGATAGGAGTGGTTAAATTAAAATTTAATAAAATAGGTTATGCTATAAATTATTTACAAAATAATAAATTAATTATTTTTATTTTTGCTTTATTAATTATTTATATAATAAAACAAGATGATAAAATTGTTTTAGAAAAATATTTATATAATTATTTTACATAAGATAAAATTATTAAAATATTAATAAAAATTTAAATAAAATTTTTACATATAAAAATAATAATTTTTAAAATAAAATTAAAAAAATCAATAGTTTTTATTGATTTTTTTTATTATTTTTTGCGTATTTTTTATAATTTTAATTAATTTTTTTATTTTATGCAGTAAATTCTGCTTCGTCATTTTTGTCTATAACTTGTTTTAATGCTTGGTATTTTAATCTGGTAGATTCTCCTCCATGTAAGTGTTTTATGCTAAAGTTTTCGTCCATTAGTTTTTTAACCTCTAAAAACAAATTGTAGTTAATATATTTTAATTTTACACTTAAATCGTGATGCACTGTGCTTTTGGGTATACCAAAAACATTGGCGGTTGCACGTATTGTTGTTTTGTTTTCTAATATGTAATTAGCTAGTTCTATAGGGCGAGTATCATAATCTATTTCCATAATTGCTCCTTAATTTAAACTATTAAGGGTAAATAAAAATTATGACGATTTTTTAAAAACAATGTCGTAATTTGTTTTTTTGTTAAAAAATAAAAAAAATATTATAAAAAATAATAAAGAATTATAAAAAATTAATTAATAATTAACATCTTTTTACAAATTAATAATTAATAATTTTTCTTTATTTATAAACTGACAAAAACCAACTTTATTATTTAATTTATTTGACTATATTCTTTAATTATTATATAATTAAATTAATTAATAATAATATTTTTATTATTGCAAAAAATAAAGAGGGTTTATGAAAAAGATATTTAGAATTTTGCTATTAATATTAATCTTCTCCACGTGTGGGGTTTTATCTGCCTGCACAAGGGACAATTATAAAAGATTAGCGTTTGAAATTTCTTACTCATTAGATAATGAAAATTGGAGAGATGCTTCTAACGGTAATATTTCATTGTATTATGGTGATGGCGAAGGGGACATTACATTAGACAAAGAAGGTAATACATTAACTGGAACAATTTATTTAAAGGTTAATGTAAAAGGAGTTAAGGCTAAATATCTAGATAAAATTTTAGTTCAAAATACAGGCTCTGGTTCTAATACTGGGTCTGGCTTAATAGCTTCGGGAACAATGGTGGATGTAAATGCTGTTGTTCCGCTTTCAATTAATTTGGATGCTAAAAGTTTGGATGGCGACTACATAAACACCACAATTAAACTTACAGAAACAAGTTCTAATAAATCTTGCGATGTGGACTTTGATTTAAACCCTAGTTTGAAAGAATTAAGCATGAACACAAACTATCTTCCAACTGTTGGCTTAGGTGGAAGAACAACCCTCTCTACAAATTTTTTAACATTTACACCTTTTAACACAGCACAGAAGGATGTTGTTTATAGTGTAGATTCTGTTGGTCATTATGAAGAAACCGCTTCTGTTGCTGGTGGGCAAAATGATAGCACATCATTTAGGGGCATACCTTACAACGGAACAGATATTACAATAAACGATGGGGTAATTTCTGTATCTAACAATTATAACTTAATGGAAAGCAACCACATTGTTCGTGTTAGAGCAACTTCAGTTGAGAATGCAGATATATCAACAACCTTTGACGTATACATAACACCTAACAATATGTTTGGTTTTGCGCCAGAAGTTAGATATGCTAACAATTATGACCTTGGCGTTACAAACCCAGTGTTATATGTAAACAGCACTGCTTATGGTAGCAATAACTTTAGAGTGTTATCTACCTTTGCCGGTTCTAACTTCTATTTTGGTAACGGTGTATTTACAAGTGTTTATGGCAAAAAACTTGCTTATAAATTAAACATCTATGTAGACGGTTATAAATATAATTTAACAAGTGGTGAAGAATATCATGGCATTGTTATTAGTGAAGGAGATAACGGAACTTATAAAGTTACTGCAACCGAAGCCGATTACGACTTATACCGTAGAGTAAATATTGAATTTAGATATGAATTAGAGGGTGTAAGCTATACAACAAATTCTAATGTGGCAAGTTATTCTAGGTCTATTAATATAGACAAAGCCAAACTTGCAACAGGCATGGCTTTAACTATGGACTATGGTGCACCAAACCCTGTTCAAGAAAATCTTGTAAACGGCAACAGTGTTGATGTTGAGGTTTACAGCACAAATAATAAAGTTTGGTTAACTTTTAATGCTTTACCAAACGATTTAACAAATATTGATAATGCAGAATTTATTTTAAGTGATTATACCGGCTTAGATATAAGCAACTTAAATGGTAATATTGCTTATAATGGCAATGCTTTAATGGTTGCTTTTGCAGATAACGGAACCTCTAGCAAAAGTGCTAGAATTAGGGTTCAACTTGCTTGTAGTCCTCAAGAATTTGAAGGTGAAACAAAAGAGGTTGAATATATAACCGTTACAATTAATTTAACATATGTTGTAACTGCAAACGAAGTGCTTGCTTATGTGGATGAAGATTGTAACATCTCTGTTACAGACGCAAGTGTAGATGGTGCTTTAAATATTACAGCAGATAAGCTTACAGCCGTAGACGAAGAATTTGGCACTGAAATAGAATTAAATAATTATTTGTATTTAAAAGTTTTACATTCTAATGTTAATTTAGACGCTTCAACAATAAAATTAACTTCTACAAATGCAGGCATAACTTTTGACGGGGCAAATAAAACCGAAATAACTTTAGATGATGATAGCATAATTGCAACACCAGATACTGGCGGAACCGTGTTTAAAATACCAGTGTTTGCAAATGAAAACGGCTTAAATGGCAACATTCAAGTGTCGGTAGCAAATGGAAATGTTGTTTTACCTAATACTTCTAACACAACAATAGCTGTTAGAAGCGTTAAACTTGCTGATACAGAAAGTTTAAAAGTTTCAATAGATAGCACAAATGCAACAAACGCGGCTATTGAACTTGGACAAGATAGGGTAAACAACGAGCATCAAAACTTTGCAGTTGTTAGGGGCACTACTCAAAACTTTAGAGTATTTGATAAAAACAATGAAGCAAGTGTAATAAAAAGCATCTTAGTTACTACAAATACAACAGATTACACTTCTTTATACAGCGCATATGGATTTAGTGATAGAGCTTTATCTAACCTTGTCCCTAATGGAATAAGCGAAAACAATTATTTTGGGTTTTACACATTACAAAACGGCACTCAAGTGTTAGAGATTAGGGTGGATTACTACGCTTTGGTTGACGGAATTATAAAATTACAAACAAAAACTTTGGTGGCAGAATTTGCGGTGTATACTCCTATTACTAGGGTTGATGTAGAAGCAACAAATTCAACAATTGCTTACATGAAAGACTTTTTGGAAGGCTCTAGCACACAAATAAGATATGAGGCTGCAAACGCAGGGTTAATTACTAATACAATATACTTTTCAAAAATTGGCGAAGGAGAAACCTTAGAGA
>CANDFN010000037.1 GCA_947384015.1 uncultured Clostridia bacterium
ATACCTTTTTATACCTTTTTGTCTTTTATTGTTGCTTTTTAGCACTTTTTATTAATATGGTAATTTCTGTTTCTTTTACCATATTTTTACAAAAGATACTACACTTTTGTAAAAAAGTCAACACTTTTTAATTGTTTTTTTACAAAAATCTAACATTTTTTACAAAATACCGCTTAGAAGTGTATTATTCTCCTCTTACTTTATAATTTAAATAGTCTAAATTGTATAAATCCTTGCCAAAAAAATTATAATTTAGTATAATAATGGCGTGAAAAATGATGTAAAAATACTTGCGATAGAATCTAGTTGTGATGAAACTGCGGCTTCAGTAATAGTTAATGGCCGTAAATGTCTTTCCAACATTATTTCTAGTCAAATAGATATACATACTCTATTTGGCGGTGTTGTTCCAGAGGTTGCAAGTCGTAATCATATTATGGCAATAGATAGCGTAGTAAACTTAGCATTAAAAGAGGCTAATTGCACACTAAACGAAATAGATGCAATTGCTGTTACTTATGGCGCTGGGCTTATAGGCTCGCTACTTGTGGGTGTAAGCTATGCAAAAGCACTTGCTTTTGCAACTAAAAAACCACTTATTGCGGTAAATCATATAAACGGACATATTGCAGGCAACTACTTAACTTACCCCGAACTAACTCCTCCATTTATTTGTTTACTGGTCAGCGGTGGGCACACTGCAATTATTAAGGTGGATGAATATAACAAACATAGCGTTATAGGCTCTACCCTAGACGATGCGGTTGGTGAAAGCTTTGATAAAATTGCGCGTGTATTAGGGTTGGGCTACCCAGGTGGACCAAAAGTAAGCCGTGAAGCAATTGGTGGACGAACCGATTTGCAGTTTTACAAATCTAATCCAAGCCTTGGTTTTAATTTTAGTTTTAGTGGCAAAAAAACAGCCGTTATTAACTACATCCATACACTAGCCCAACGTGGAGAAGAAGTTCCTGTAAAAGATATTTGCGCAAGTTTCCAACATATAGCAGTAGAAGAACTTGCCACAAAAACTATTGCTGCATGCAAAAAATATAAACAAAATAAATTAGTGCTTGCTGGCGGTGTAAGTGCAAACAAACAATTACGTGAACGCTTGCAAGAACTTGGCAAGGAAAACAATATAAAAGTTTATTTGCCAGAATTTGAGTATTGCACAGACAATGCCGCTATGATTGGCGCTTCCGCATACTATAGTTACATCGCAGGCGAAGATATAGCAGACATGAACCTTGCCCCAGCACCCGGCCTAAGTTTATAAGGAGAAATATGTTATTATATCACGCTTCCCCTGTAGACGGATTAACAGAACTATCGCCAGACAAATGCTTTGGCGGAAATATTTATTTGGCAACAAGAAAAGAAGATTGTTGTGCCTACCTAGCCAACCCTATTAAAATTTTTTGTGAAAAAAACAATATCCCATCACCCACCCCTTGTTGGAAATGGGCAGTGAACGATAGAGATAAAACAACTAACACACCTATTTTACTAGAATGGTGGGAAGGTGCTTTTGAAGAATTATATAAAGGTGTGCCCTCTAACTACTATGTTATAGAATTAGATGAAACTACTACATGTTCTAAAGATGACTCTAATAAATTACGTAAATATTACACTTGCAATAAACTAACTAAAATAAAAAGAGTAATAAAAGTGCCAGATATTTATAAAGAACTTTTGCGATTAGAAAAAGCAGGCAAAATCAAACTGTGCAGATTTCATAGCCTAACGCCTGAACATAAAGAGTTAATAAAAAAATTTGTTAATAGCTCCTACAAAGACAATAGTAACGTAAAAGAATTAATTACTTTTTGCGATGCTAAACTCAGTTTTTATAAAGATTAGAACTTATTAATTGTATATAATAATTTTATAATTAAAATTTTTATGTAGATTATGCTCTGCTTTACCTTTTAAAGTCTATTATAATAGAGAGGCTTTGTTCTTTATTAGGACGCAAATGCTTGCCCTTACAAACAGGCATCATTATAACATTATAAAAAACAAGAAGGGCAATATGCCCACATGCGGATATGGCGAAATGGCAGACGCGCTAGATTCAGGTTCTAGTGGAGACTTCTCCGTGCAGGTTCAACCCCTGTTATCCGCACCATAAATAGTCTAAGTTGAACTCAATAAAATCTATAGTTATTTATTAAACAAGTTCTACTTGTTTAATTTTTTTGAATTAAAAAAGCAAACTTTTTATCGGTAGCCTTTATTTCCTTTTTAACATTTGTAACTTCTTCCCAATACAAAACATTAAAGCCAAAATTTGCAATTAAATCTTTCCACTTCTGCTCGGGGAAATTATACATATACAATCTTCTTTTGTCCTCTGCTGGCAAGCATGATGTTGACAGCATTTCTTCATTCTCTTCACCTACTGTAACTATACCTAAAATAAGTCCGCCCGCCTTTAAAATTGTAGATAAATTTTTCCATAAAACCTCAGTCTTTTCTTTTGGTATAAAATGAAAGAAATAAATCCCTAATACACCATCTACACTTTCTTTTTTATAATGCTTCATTAAAGATAATGCATTAATATTTTTATAGGTAGAAAGTGGAAATTCTTTTTTTGCTATTTTTATAAAATTTTTAGAAAAATCTAAACCTTCAACATCAATACCATTTCTTCTTAAATAGTCTGTATGATAACCCCATCCACATCCAAGTTCTAATGCTTTGGGGTTCGTGTTATTAAATTTCAATAATTCAATAAATTTATCTATGTGTGCTTTATTGTCCCACTCTTCACCAAATCGCTCTTTTTAGGCGCTAGCAGTAATGTTATGAATGCGTTTTACATTCCTCATCTTCTTAGTTGAATTAAACCTATTTATTCTCATAATTTCATTATAACATAAATTTTATTAATGGCAAACTAAAAACTAAACTGAATAAGTTTAAATTTAGTTTCTATATTGTGTATCAAACAAAGATGATTGTGTGTAAAAGTCTTTTTATATAAACTTATTTTGAAAATCAAAATTTATGTGTTATACTAATTTTAGGAGCAATAATGGACATAAATGTGATAATAGCAAAATTAAAAAATGCAAACTTAACTCTAGAAGTAGATTACACGCCTGACGAAGAAAATATAATTAACATTATTGAGTTTTTGAAGACTGCAGAAAGAACTTCTGGTAGAATTTGTGAAGAAGAAATAATTATAAGCAACTACACCCAAATGAATTGTTTTGACCTTGCCCTACTTATAAAGATGACCTACGAATTTAAAGGGACAGTTAAAATTGTAAAGTTAAAACCTCAACTCCCACTACCTCGTTCTTATTATGAATGTGTTGTAAGACATTTTGTCATAGAATTTAATGGGTTTTATTACGACATAAACGGCAAGCATACAAAAGCAGAATTAAAAGAATATTGCAAAAAAGCATTTTCATGGCGCGGAGTAGAATTTAAACAAATGAAAGAAACCGAATTGGCAACATACATGCATACCTTCCAAAACACAGCAGATGAACTTATTAAATTTTGTCTATCTAAAATAAAAGTTAAACAAAAAGCTAATGTTGCAATAAGCACCTCCAATTCAACCTTGCCTAATACTATTAACTTATAATTAGTTTTATTGTGTATATTGCCTATATTACAAAATAAAAAAAACGGAGCATTACTTCGCGTTTTTTATTTAAAAATATATAATGTTTGGTAGTCGTCATGAGAATAATCTTCTTCCACTCTTGCAAGCTTTCTTTTCATCTGCTTAAGGTATTGTTTTTTTAATGCCATATAAAGCAAAAAACTATCGCTTTCAATTTGCAAATTAGCATAATCTCCACTTAATGTATTGGTTTTTAACACAACTTTTTTGCCCTTCACATCATTAGTAAAAGTAGGCTCGCCTGCATCATTTTTGTTAACAGTTAAGCCTCCTAAAAAGCGTTTAACCTCTTCCTCTGTTTTAAATTTTAGTTTAAATTTAACTTGCTCTCCATGAGTAAGTGTTACAAAGATGGTAAAACTATCTGCACTTGATGGATAATAATCCTCGCCTGGTATACGGTCTAAACTAATACGACTCATCTCTCCTCCCTTGATGTTAATATAATAACACAACTTACGGGAGTTGTCAATATCAAATAAAAAATGGGGTTAATACCCCGTTGATAGGCGATGCCCCTTTCGGCTTTACTTATAAAACATTATAAAATGCCTATCCCCTTTTTAGTAGCCTTTACACCTACCTCACTATTATAATAACACACTAAAAAAATTTTTACAAACAATTTATATTTATTTAAAAAAATAAAAAATTTTTTATAAAAAGCATTATAGCAATTTCTCAGTTACTAACTTAAAATTTCCTTAATGTCAACAATGGCTTTATCTTGATTAAAGCGTCCATTGCCTACAGGGTAATAAACCGCATAAGCACTGTAAGTTTTGTTTTGTATTTTTAAATTAAACTTTTGTTTACGTGTTTGTGATACGCTTATATTTTCGCCCAAAACAATAGAAGAAACTTGGTTACCAAACAAAATTATTTTTTTGGGGTTTACTTTTATAAGTTCCTCTTTTAGCAAATCTTTATATGCACTAAAAACCTTGTCTGGCAATGGCCTTGCATCTTCTTGTGTGCATTTTGCAAGGTTTGTAATCCACACCTTTTTATTTTCAACAACCTTATATACTTCTTTGCAAAAAGCTGGTGTCCAGTCCGCCGATTTCATGTTCTGTATTTTTTTGTTTAGTTCCTCATCAAACATGCCGCACTTGGTCAAAAAATCCCATATCTGCTTTGTGCCTAGCCATTGTGCCTTTATACCCTGCCAATCTTTTGAAGAAGCTACATTCTTTTTTGTTGGATTCATAAAAACCAATGCTACTTTAGCATTATTGTCACATCCATTACCATAAATGGAGTTTAAATCTTTTGCTCCATACTCTAGTTGCAATTCATCATATCTTTTGTGCAATTCTTTCATAAAAACATTATAACATAAACTCATAATAATATAAAATGTTTAACAAAAAATAAAAACATCTAAAGTTTATACAAATTCCACAATTTGTGGATTTGCAAAAGTTGAAAATTTCACATTTTTATGATATTATTATTTAAACAGAAATTTTTAAGGAGGTCTTGCGTGGACACATCTAAAATTGGAAACAAAATAAAAACTAAAAGACAGCAACTTAACATGACGCAGAAAGATTTAGCAAAAGCCATGAACATCTCTAACCAACTTGTAAGTAAGTGGGAAACGGGCGAAAGCGTGCCTTCCCTTGACTACTTAGATATGTTATGCCAAGTTTTAAAAGTTGATATAACCTATTTTATATCTAATAAACCAGCAAAGCAAAAGAATAAGCATCCACAAGTAACAAAAATTGTTGCTCTTGTTATCGCATTGTTTATTGGAGTTGTAGGCTTAACCTTTGAGTGTTTGGTTATTAACTTTACAATAATTCCCGCCACTTGCAAAACCCGTTATTTAGACAATATTGAAGAAAGTATAAACAAAACTTTAAGTTTAGGTTACTATAATATAGAATTGGTTGGGAAGTTAGATAATGACGAAAAATTCCATGAATATAAACAGGGTTATATAGACGATGATGGCAGTCCTGTTTGTTATAATAGCGAAGATTCTAACAATGACATTTCAAATATTCATACCTTAGAAGAATTGTTTGACAACCAATTTTCTTTTGAAGATTCTGACACATCTCTTGAATTTGACGATTTAAAATATATTCGCAAAACCAGTTACGGTTACTATATGGAAATGAAAGAGAGCGTTTGGAGAGACGAATTAACAAACACTCAAAAGAAAAACTACAAACTAACACACAAAATAACCTGTAAAGTAAAAATTAAAAAGGGCTATTTCCAATCTATGGAAATGACTGTTAAATATTTAGACAAACCTAGTAATGAACATTTTACCATTACATCTACAATAACCTTTAAACAGACGAAACCGGACCCTCTTAAAGAAAACCCTGCAAACAGTATATGGAAAATGATAATTCCAGAAACGGACGAGGCTAATTTCATTAATCAAATGTCGCCATCTTCAACTACTTTAAGTTTAGATGAGGACACAAAAAATCTATTAAATAAATATTCCCTTTATCAAAGCAATGGTTATATATACACATTAAACCGCGACTCTGACACCGTTAACATCTTAGACCCAAATACTTTAGCCACAACAAAAACAATTAAAGCAACTAATTTATTTTATTATTCACCAACAAGTACATCAAACTCTGTGCCGATGATTTATATATATAATAATAACTTTTATTATTTACAAAAATCTACCGATAAATACAGTTATGCCACCTCTATAGTAAAAATTAATTTAGAAACAAATGAAAAAACTAGTAATGGACCAATAACCCTTTCAGGCTCTTACTATCGCACACTAAATTTTAAAGGCAAATATCTTATATGCTCAGAACATGACGCCCTTAATAAGTATCCTCGTAGTTATGTTTATGATTTAGAAAGCGAAACCTATTTATACAAAACAACCGACATAAACATTATTTGTGTGTTTGTAGATTCTGCCAACCAAGTATATTGTAGAGATTATTCTAAAGAGGATAATATCAAACATTTATATCTTCAAAATACTAATAAAAAAGTTTTAGGATATTCTGTTGTTGGTGAGCATGATGGTTATGTTTACACCAAAGATTATAATGGCAACTATTTTAAATACCATAACAATCAATTAGTAGAAGCCTTAGATTGTTTGCCTAATGAAATGCTTGATGATTATACCATAATTAACAACGATTACAGCCACAATTATACAAATAAAGTTTATTATAATAATAGTTATAATTATAGACTAATAAAAAATGTAAATATTAATGGAACAGAATTAAAAAATGCTAAAATTTTAGGATGCTTTAACAACCAATTATTAGTATGCTATAACCACTCCTCTTTTAAAAATAAAATTGAATTTTCTAACTTAGCATGCTATAACTTAAGTGATTTATCTAAACCTAAGTGTGTTGCCGAAACTAAAAGCATGTATGCATATTCCACAAGCCATGGCACCATTTTAGCCGTAAAACAAATTGATGATAGTTACAATTATTACTTTATTAAATAAAAAACACCTTAAACTTAAGGTGTTTTTTCTAATATTATAATTTTGCTTCGTAAACCATAGTTTTTAAATTCATACCCATTGCTTTATAAAACTCTATTGCATTATTATTGAATGCCCAAACGTTTAGTTCAATGCTTTCAAAGCCTTGTTTTTTTGCAAACTTTTTTATATGGTTTATAAGTTTACAGCCTATGCCTTTATGTTGCATTTGTTCATCTACTGCTATGCTTTCTATATATAAAACCTTTCGTTTTTTCATAAAAGGTGCTGGGCTACCCGCTTTTTCAAACGATAATAACTCCCCCACAATTTCGCCGTCCAAAACACAAGCAAAACAATGGTGTTTAGGATTGTTTAATAGTTGCAAAAAATAATCGTAATTAAGCACTCCGCTTTCCTCTTTTTTAAAAACATCTGGGCGTGCTTTTTGATGAAGTTGATGCACCTGAAGTTCTAATGCTTTTATCTGTTCGTAATCTTCTTTCTTTATTTTTCTTATACTCATTCTAATATACCTTTTTCAACAATATTGTAACATAAAAAATAAGTTTTGTGTCTTATTTATATAAAAAAGAGCAATATTTAAAATTTGCTCTTTAACTTTTTCGCCTTACAATAAAACATTTTCCAACTCGGCATCACAGTTATTTGCAGACAAACCCCAAATTGCCAAACCTTTTAATACTTTAGCTGTTGGACAGGTTAAAGCAATATCTCTTTCACTTCTACCCATACCGCTACCTTCATGCGTGCATATTGGCATAATTTCTTTACCCGCAAAATTATAGTGATTTAAAAAAGTAAAAACCGCTTGGGGCATTGTTCCCCACCAACAAGGATAAACTAAAATTATTTTATTATATTGGTCTATATTTGGTAGATAATTTTTTAATTCTGGCAATTCTTTATTTTGTTGCTCAGCTTTTGCTTCATCACAACACTTATAGTAATTTCTAGAATACGGTCTTATTATGCCAACCTTTTCATAATAACGCAATGTATCTGGGCTGATAGAATACTTTTCACTAACCTGTTTTATTGTCATTTTGATATCTCCTAATACTTTTATAAAACTTGAAGTCAACTTCAAATCAAGAGTTTTACGGTCATTTTTTCATTTTTTATTTTTACAATTTATTAATGGAACAAGTTTTAACTAAACAAAAAAGCCAAATGATTATTTGGCTTTTCTTTTATTTTATAACCTTGCAACCAAGATATGGCACTAACACTTCTGGCACGGTTACCGTTCCGTCCGCATTTTGATATTGTTCTATTATGGCAGGGAAAATTCGGCTTGTTGCAATGCCACTTGCGTTAAGAGTATAAACATAATCTTTTGTGCCGTCGGCTTTTAAATATTTTGTATTTGTTCTCCTTGCTTGATAGTTTTTTGCTGTGCTTACACTGCTTACTTCCGTGTAGCCATTCATACTAGGAATATAAATCTCTATGTCCCAAGTTTTTGCCATGCCGTGAGCATAATCTCCAGCAGCAAGGCGCACAAGCCTATAATGCAAACCCAATTTTTGAACAAGTCTTTCTGCCTTGCCAAGCAGTTCTTCCCATGCGCGTTGCTCATCTTGTGGTGTTACATATTCCACCATTTCAACTTTATTAAACTGATGACCTCTTATCATGCCACGTTCGGTTGGACGATTACTGCCTGCTTCCATTCTAAAACAAGGAGTGTAGGCAAAATACTTCTTTGGCAATTCTTCTTCCTTTAGCACTTCATTTTTATGTATATTAACAAGAGCAGTTTCTGCAGTTGGCAACAAAAAGTTATTTGGTAAACATTCTTTATCTATAAAGAAATCTTCTTTAT
>CANDFN010000038.1 GCA_947384015.1 uncultured Clostridia bacterium
AAAACAAATAATCCACAATAGGCTTAAGATATATAAAAAACCGCATTATTTAAGGCGGTTTTTTGTTTAAAAATTGTTGATTTTTTGTGTAAAAAAACGGCTTTTTAGGCTTAAATTATGCTTAATTCTGCACCTATAAAATTTTAGCTAAAAAATGCCCAAAATCGCCTATTTTTTAGTTGTTTTTAAGGGGTAAAACACTTGCAATTTTTCCACATTTTTGGTATAATATTGTTGATAAATAGAAAGGTTGATAAAAAGGGGATTTATACATTTTTGGCTAAAAGCTTAGCATATAAAATCTTTTATTTTTAAACAACCGCTTAACCTAGTTACAACATTATTAAATTTTAACTAACAACTTAAAAATAAAGGAGATTTTATGGTTGACGATTTAAAAGTTACACAAGAATATGGAGCAGATGCCATTCAAGTGTTAGAGGGGTTAGAGCCTGTTAGAAAACGTCCAGGTATGTATATTGGCTCTACGGACGAACGCGGGCTTCATCACCTTGTTACAGAAATTGTAGATAACTCTATTGACGAAGCATTGGCGGGCTATTGTAATGAAATTCATGTTACTATTCATCAAGATGGTTCGGTAAGTGTTTTGGACAATGGTCGTGGTATCCCTACAGGTATTCATAAAAAAGAAGGCATCAGTTCTGCCGAACTTGTTTTAACAAAACTTCATGCAGGTGGTAAGTTTGGCGGTGGAGGATATAAAATTTCAGGCGGTTTGCACGGGGTTGGCCTTTCTGTCGTTAACGCTTTAAGCGAAACATTATTGTTAGATATTTATCAAAACGGAAACCACTATCATCAAGAGTATCATAGAGGTGTGCCAACAGATAGGTTGAAAATTGTTGATGGCGCTGGTGGTAAAACAGGAACAATGGTAACTTTTAAACCAGATAATGAAATTTTCCCAATAACTACTTTTAATTACGATGTGTTAAAAGCACGTTTTCGTGAAATTGCATTTTTAAACAAAGGTCTTATAATTGTTTTGGCAGACGAACGTGAGGGACAAGAACAAGAAACCAAATATCAGTTTATGGGCGGTATTCAAGAATTTGTTGCCGATTTAACCGAAAATAAAAATTGCATTTTTGCAGAACCGGTTTATGCTGATAAAGTTTATAAATACAAACGCAAGGATGAAAATGGAAATAGTGTAGATGCAACTTGCGAGATAGAGTTCAGTTTCCAATTTACAGATGCTTACAACGAAAATATTCATAGTTATTGTAACAACATTCACACAGAGGACGGCGGTAAACATGAGGACGGCTTTAAGTTTACTCTTACAAAGATTGTTAACGATTATGCAACTAATAACAAATTAGTTAAAGATAAGGTAAAACTTACTGGCGAAGATGTAAGAGATGGTATAATAGCCGTTATCTCTGTTAAGGTGGAAGAGCCTCAGTTTGAAGGCCAAACAAAAACAAAACTTGGCACAGATGAAATTAGAGGCTTTACTTCTAAGGCTATGGAAGAGACTTTTAAAGACTATTTGGAAGAGCATCCAAAAGAAAGTAAAGAACTTGTTAATAAGTGTCTTATTGCTCAGCGCGCACGTGAGGCGGCTAGAAATGCAAGTATGGACACAAAAAGAAAGGGTGCGTTGGAGTCAACCAGCCTTCCGGGTAAACTTGCTGACTGCACAAGCAAAAATGCAGAAGAATGCGAAATTTTTATCGTAGAAGGTAATTCTGCGGGTGGAACTGCAAAGAATGCCAGAAATAGGTGGTATCAAGCAATTTTACCTTTGCGCGGTAAAATATTAAACGTAGAAAAAACTCGTCTTGCCCGTGCATTAGAAAATCAAGAAATCAATGATATGATTACAGCCTTTGGTTGCGGTATATATGAAAATTGCGACCCAGCAAAGCTAAGATATGACAAAATTGTTATAATGACAGATGCTGATGTTGACGGTAGTCATATTGAAATTTTGATGCTTACATTCTTTTTCCGTTATATGCGCCCATTAATAGAGCAAGGACATGTCTATGTTGCACAACCCCCACTTTATAGGGTAACCAGAGGTAAACAACACACGTATTTCTACACAGAAGAAGAAAAAGAAGCAGCAATGAAAGAAATGGAACGAGGCTATGATATTCAGCGTTATAAAGGTCTTGGTGAAATGGATGCTGAGCAACTTTGGGAAACTACTATGGATCCAGCAACAAGAACTCTTAAAAAGGTTAATATGAAAGATGCTGTTGCATGTAACGAAGTGTTTGACACCCTTATGGGAGACCGCCCAGATGCAAGAAGAGAGTTTATTGAAAAGAACGCTAAGCTTGTAGAGAACCTTGACGTGTAGGAGTTGGGAATGAAAGATAAATTATTTGAAAAGATAGATAATACACGCTATTTAGATATTGATGTGGAACATGAGATGAAAGAATCGTTTATTGCTTATGCAATGGCGGTTAATATCTCACGTGCTATTCCGGATGTTAGAGATGGTTTAAAACCTGTTCATCGCCGTATTTTATATAGCATGAATGAAATTGGTTTAACTTGCGATAAACCTTTTAGAAAATGCGCAAAAATAGTAGGAGATGTGCTTGGTAAATATCACCCACATGGAGACACTTCAGTATATGATGCTCTTGTGCGTTTGGCACAAGACTTTACAATAAACGAACCATTAATTGACGGACACGGTAACTTTGGTAATGTGGACGGCGACGGTGCGGCAGCTTATCGTTATACAGAAGCAAGGCTAAGTAAAATTGCAAGCGAACTATTGCGTGATATAGATAAAGACACAGTAGATTTTGGACCAAACTTTGATGAATCTACAGTAGAACCAAAAGTATTGCCTAGTAGGTTCCCAAACTTGTTAGTTAATGGTAGTGATGGTATTGCAGTTGGTATGGCAACAAACATTCCACCTCACAATCTAAATGAGGTAATTGATGCGGTTGTTGCCATGATAGACAACCCTAACATAACTGTTGATGAACTTATAAGTTATATTCCAGCGCCAGATTTTCCAACTGGTGGAGAGATTTTATCTACAAACTCTATTAGACAAGCATACCGCACAGGGCGTGGCAATGTTATAATGCGCGCTACTGCAGATATAGAAAGTTATGATAACGGCAAACGTTGGAGAATTGTTGTTCATAATATTCCTTATCAGGTAAATAAAGCAAGGCTTATTAAACAAATTGCAACTCTTGCAAAAGATAAACGCATAGAAGGAATTTCTGATTTAAGGGATGAGTCTGACAGAGACGGAATGCGTATTGTTATAGAGTTAAAGAAGGATGCAAATCCACAAGTGGTTTTAAATCATTTGTATAAACAAACACAGATGCAATTGTCTTTTGGTATGATTATGCTTGCTTTGGTGGACAGAGAACCAAAAGTTTTAAACTTGCAAGAAATTATTTACTACTATTTGCAATTCCAACGAGAGGTAATAACTCGTAGAACCAAGTATGATTTAAACAAAGCGGAAGAACGTGAACATATTATTGCAGGCTTAGTTATTGCAGTAAATAATATAGATGAAGTTATTAAAATTATTAAACAAAGTCCAGATAGGGCAACTTCTTCTAAAAACTTGCAAGACCAATTTGGTTTAACCGAGCGTCAAGCAAATGCAATACTAGAGATGAAACTTTCTAGGTTAACAGGTATAGAAGTTGAAAAACTTAATGCAGAACTTAAAGAACTTGGAATAATGATTCAAAACTATAAAGATATTCTAGCAGATGTTAACAAGGTTAACGATATCATAAAAAAAGACCTATTAGATTTTAAAGCCAAATATCCAACACCTCGTAAATCTAAAATAATAATGGATTATGATGACATTGACATTGGCGATTTAATTGAAAAACACGATGTGGTAATATCTCTAACAAGCCAGGGTTATATTAAGAGATTACCAGTTAGCGAATATAAGTCTCAAAACCGTGGTGGACGTGGTGTTAACGCGCACAAAACTAAGGAAGAAGATTATGTTATAGACATGTTTGTAACTAACAGTCATGACGACTTAATGTTCTTTACAAATTATGGCAAAGTTTATGTAATTAAAGCATACACTATACCAGAAGCAGGACGTCAAAACAAAGGTCGTGCGCTTGTAAATTTATTGCCACTTGAGGCTGAAGAAAAAGTTAATGCGGTGCTAAAATACGAAAGTGGTGCGGACAAGTATTTGATGCTTGCAACAAAAAAAGGCTTGGTTAAAAAGACTAAGATTGAAGAATTTGATAATATTCGCAAAAATGGTAAAATTGCAATTAAGCTTGTTGAAGGAGATAGCTTAGTTAGTGCTAAGATTATTAATGCTGGGGATGAATTGTTATTGGCAAGTAATAATGGTAAATGTTTAAGGTTTAGCGAAAAGAATGCACGCGCAATGGGAAGAACTTCACATGGTGTAAAGAGTATGAAAATAGCAAGCGGTGAAGAAGTTATTGACATGATTGTGTTAGACCTTGATAAAGACATATTAACAGTTACCGAAAAAGGTTTTGCAAAACGCAGTAAGCCAGAAGACTATCGTTTACAATCTCGTAATGGTAAGGGTATAAAGGCTGGTGTGTTCAATGAAAAAACTGGTAAGGTTGTTGCAATTAAACCAATAACAGAAGATAAGGATGTGTTGGCAATTTCTGGAGACGGTGTAATGATACGCGCCCATGCCGATAGTATTAATCTAGTATCTCGCACAAGCTTAGGCGTTAGACTTATGAAAGTTAGCGCGGAAGACAAAGTTGTTAGTGTTGCTGTTGTTGAAAGGCAAGAAGAGGAAGAACATGATGAACTAGAACAGGCAGAAAATACAACTGAAAATACTACAGAAACATTAGAAGAGAATAACAATAATACTAATGAATAAATAAAATAAAAGCAAACGATTATTTGTTTGCTTTTATTATTAATTTAAATAATTAAAAATTTTAATAAAAATTATAAGAAAACACTATAAAATAGAGTTTTTTACTAATTTTTTATAATAAAAAAATAATAAATAAAATTATATGAAAAAAATAAAAAAATATTTAATTGCAATATTATTAATTAGTGTAACAATAATTTTTTCTGCTTGTTCCACAACTCGTTTAATGACAGTGCAAAATACTGACGGTTCTGTTGATGAATTGGTGTATGTAACTTTAGATAAGGAAGAGATTAATTTTTTAGGGGAAGATTATAATTCTATTAAAATCACAGCAGAAAATGTTGCACGCACTACAGCAATGAGGCTTGCTGTAGAATATAATACAAACCATGTTGTAAGCTTAAATAATAATCAGCTTACAGTTCAACTAATAGATGTGGTTTGGTATGAAGATAATAGTTTTATGGTTGGACTAAGATTTTTAAATTCTGCCGTATATAGAGAGTTTTATGGAATTGACAGTTCTGGCGAAGCAAAGTTGGAGAAGGTTGATTATTTTTTATATACTAAGTATTATCAAACTGGTAGCACGGTTTACTCATTAAATAAAAACTTATATACTCAAATTTATCAACAGATGTATGAACAATTTCCAAACCTTACAAAGGCAGATAATAAGTTACTTTATACATATGCAACAGAATCGCGCCGTGAGCATAGTGATGCAAATTATATTACGTATACGGCTGGTAAATACTATCATACATGGGAAATAGATAAATCTAATCTTAATCAGCAAATAACAATTTACTATATATTACTTAATAGAGCCAATATAATCGTGCTTTGCTTAGGGATTAGTTTAATTGTTTGTGGCGTGCTTTTTGTGATTGTGTTTAAATTAAATAAAAAAAAACTCCATAAATAAATGGAGTTTTATTTTTATATTTAGAAATTTTTTCTTTCTTGTAAAATTAATTTAGCTAAAAGGCGTGATGAATAATCTTCGTAGATAAGCTATTCTATAAAGTGGGGACCCCATAGAAACTGTCCTCAGTTTCGCAATGGGGAAGAGGAGCATCCGCCATAATGCTTACAATTAATTTTCTTGTAAAATTAATTTAGCTAAAAGGCGTGATGCGACGAGTTACCAATCATAAATTTGATTTGTTGTTTTTATATCGTCGTAAAAATTTAAGTAACTTTGTGCAGTTTTGCTTAATGGCGTATTGGGCTTTTGTTTGTTTGCTTTGTTTTTCTTTTCGTCTTTATAGGCTATTAAAGATTTATCTATTTTAGATTTTTTTGGTTTTTTTAATATTTTCACCTTTTTCATGTGCTTATTATAGCATAAAATTTAAGTTTTTTAAAGTTTTTAAAAATTTATTTATAAATAAACCAAAAAAATTAAAGCGTTTTGCAAAGTAAAATAAATTTTATAAAAAGGGTGTGAGGTTAAATAAATATTTGTTCTGCCAAACAAAAAAACACACAGATAATGCTGTGTGCTTTTTTATAAACTGGTGTTGGCAGTTTTATTTTGTTCTATTTTATTTGTTAAATTTTTAACTAACGAAGTTTGTGCGTTGCGCTTTTCGTTATAAGGACTTAATACAACTCTGCCTGTGGCCAAACTTTGTTTAACATCAATAACACGCTGATTGCTACTACCTTTAAAACGTAGGGTAATGTCTTTAAGCTCGTCTACAAACTTCCCGTCTACCAATACATCTATTTGAGAAAGTAATTCCCTTGTCCATGGGCAAAATGCTCTACTTTGGCTTAACAGCTCTTTATCAAACAAATAGCCAGAATAGCACCATATTGTTTTGTTTGGGTAAAGTTGTCTTACTTTTTTAACAAAGGGCAAAAGTGCTTTTTGGTTGGCTGGCTCCATAGGTTCGCCACCAAGTAGGGTTAAACCATTTATGTGGCTTGGAGCAAGCGCCTTTATAATTGCATCTTCCTCTTTTTCTGTAAAAGGTTTTCCATAGTTAAAATCCCAAGTTTCTTTATTAAAACAGTTTTTGCAATGGTGAGTGCATCCGCTAACAAAGAGGGATACTCTAACTCCCTCTCCGTTTGCTATGTCGTTGTATTTTATGTTTCCGTAATTCATAAGCGTCCTTTATACAGATTTTCGTTGTGATAATAAATTGTCCTCTAAATCGTTTAAAGATATTGCTTTACTTTTATAAGTATGTTTATAGCAGTAATTTGCAATAAAGTTATCTAAATCTATTATAAAGCTTTTGTGGCCAGTTTTATCAAATTTGCCGTCAAAATTAATATTAAACTTATAATAATTTAGCATAGATATAATTTCTTTAAAATCATTTGTGGTTTTGCATGCCAAGTTGTATAACATGTTTTCTCCTATAAGTGTAAAACTCTATCTCTTATTTCTTGTGTTCTGCCTTGGTTCCAGAATTGGCTTCCAATATAACCGCAAGTTCTGCGCGCTACATTCATTTTAGATTGGTCTTTATTGCCACAATTAGGGCAGACCCAAATTAATTTACCGTCTTTATCGTCCTCAATTTGAATTTCGCCGTCATAACCACAAATTTGGCAGTAGTCAGATTTTGTGTTAAGTTCGGCATACATAATGTTATCGTAAATATATTTCATAACCTGTAAAACTGCTTCTAAGTTGTCTTGCATGTTAGGAACTTCTACATAACTGATTGCGCCACCTGGGCTTAATGCTTGGAATTTGCTTTCTAGTTTTAGTTTTTCAAATGCGTCAATAGGTTCGGTAACATGAACGTGATAGCTGTTAGTTATGTAGTTTTTGTCTGTTACTCCAGGGATGATACCAAATCTTTTTTGTAAGCATTTAGAAAATTTGTAGGTTGTGCTTTCTAATGGTGTGCCGTATAAAGAGTAGTCTATATTTTCGGCGTCCTTCCATTTTTTGGTGTATTCGTTTAATTTTTTCATAATCTCTAAGCCCAAAGCTTCGCCTTCTGGTTCTGTAAGCTTTTTGCCAGAAAGGTAGTAAACAGTTTCCCATAATCCAGCATAGCCAAGTGAAATTGTAGAGTAACCACCGTGTAATAACTTATCAATCTTCTCGCCAGATTTTAAGCGGGCAAGTGCGCCATGTTGCCATAAAATTGGTGCAACATCAGAGACAGTGCCCGTAAGTCTTTCGTGTCTGCATTGAAGTGCTTGGTGGCAAAGTTCAAGCCTTTCGTCAAATACTTTCCAGAAAGTTTTCATGTCTTTATGTGAAGATAATGCAACATCAATAAGGTTGATTGTTACAACGCCTTGGTTAAACCTACCATAATATTTAGGTTTGCCGTTTTCATCCACATAAGGGGTTAAGAAACTTCTGCAACCCATACAGGTATAGCAGTGGCCTTCACCGTTTTTGTCTATTTTAAGTTCTAGCATCTTCTTTTCGCTAATATAGTCTGGCACCAAACGTTTAGCAGTGCATTTTGCAGCTAAACGGGTTAGGTAGTAGTATTTACTATTTTCATGGATGTTGTCTTCTTCCAAAACGTAAATAAGTTTAGGGAATGCTGGAGTAATGTAAACGCCTTTTTCGTTTTTAACACCTTTATAGCGTTGTTCTAAGGTTTCTTCTATAATCATTGCTAAATCTTCGCGTTCGCGTTCGTTTTTAGCTTCTCCTAAATACATAAATTCGCTTAAGAAAGGTGCTTGTCCATTTGTTGTCATAAGTGTTATTACTTGATATTGAATTGTTTGAACACCGCGGTTAATTTCTTCTCTAACACGTTTTTCTGTAATTCTATTTAAAAGGTCTTGGTCTACAGTGTTAGATGCAAATAATAATTCTTTTTCCACCTCTTTACGGATTTTTTGTCTGCTTACCTCAACAAAAGGTGCAAGGTGAGCAAGGCTTATGCTTTGACCGCCATATTGGCAAGAAGCAACTTGAGCAACAA
>CANDFN010000039.1 GCA_947384015.1 uncultured Clostridia bacterium
CACAACACCACTCCAAACGACACTCTTTCCCTACACGACGCTCTTCCGATCTCAATAAATTAAATGAAGCTGAAGAGAAACTTACTTATATAAAAAGTGAATACACCCAACTTTCTTCTTCAAAAAAGAAAACTACAGCTAATGCTTAATAAACAAAAAACACGGATTATTCCGTGTTTTTTAAAAGCCCCCGCCCATCATCTTTTTTATCATGGCCATTTTACCGCCATATGCTTTAGGATTCTTTAACATTTTCATCATTTCTTTACTTTGGTTAAACTGCTTTAATAAAGTGTTTACATCGGCAACTTGAACACCTGCACCCTTTGCTATACGCTGACGTCTGCTTCCATTAATTATATCTGGGTTTGTTCTCTCTTTCGTGGTCATAGATTGGATTATTGCCTTGTTCTTTTCTAACATCTTTTCATCAACCATATCTTCAAGTTGTTTCATCTTACCGCTAATACCCGGCATCATGGAAAGGACAGATTTTAGCCCACCCATTTTCTTTAAAGAATTTACTTGCTCAATATAGTCATTAAGGTCAAAACTATTTTCGCGGAACTTGCGTTCCATTTCTTTTGCTGTTTTTTCATCTACTGCTTCTTGAGCTTTATCTATAAGCGTTAAAACATCTCCCATGCCAAGAATACGAGATGCCATTCTGTCTGGATAGAATGGTTCTAAGTCCGTCATTTTTTCGCCAGCACTTACAAACTTAATTGGTTTACCTATAACAGAACGGATTGACAATGCTGCACCACCACGAGTGTCGCCATCAATTTTTGTTAATATAACGCCAGTAACATCTAAGGCATCATTAAATGCAGTAGAAACCGAAACAGCTTCTTGTCCAATCATCGCATCTATAACCAACAAAATTTCGGTTGGATTGATGTGTTTTTTGATGTCTTTTAATTCTTCCATTAATTTTTCGTCTATCTGCAACCTACCTGCAGTATCTACAATTAATGTGTCTAAAGCATATTTATTTGCATAGTCTATTGCTTCTTTACATGTCTTTACAGGGTTATTAGTTCCACGTTCAAACACGTCCACTTGAATAGATTTACCAAGAACTTTAAGTTGGTCTATAGCTGCTGGACGATAAATGTCACAGGCAACTAAAAGAGGTTTTTTCCCCTCCTTTTTAAGTTTTAATGCCAATTTACCACTAAAAGTAGTTTTACCACTACCTTGCAAACCGCACATCATAATAATTGTTGGTGGTTTTGGGCTAACTTCTAGTTTTTGATTTTCGCCCCCCATTAATTCGGTTAAATTGTCACGAACAATTTTAATAACTTGTTGTGTTGGAGTTAAGCTTTTTAAAATTTCTTCACCAACAGCCTGTTCGCTTACTTTTGCAATAAAATCTTTAGCAACTTTATAGTTAACATCCGCTTCTAAAAGAGCAACACGAATTTCGCGCATTGCTTCTTTTATTTCTAACTGAGTAAGTTTGCCATGCTTTGTCATTTTGCTAAATATGTGGTTAAGCCTTTCGCTTAAACTAGAGAATACTGACATCTAGTCCTCCAAAAAAGATAAAATTTTTCTTACAGCCTCTTCAGGCTTATTATCTTGTAGTATTTTTTTTATTTTATCATCACGCGCAACAAATTGCAAGTCTTTTTCAAAGTTATTTAATGCAACTGTGGTTTTATCTAAAGTGTCTTTTATTGCTTGACGGCTAACATTCAACTCTTCTGCCACTTCTGCTAAAGACAGATTGTTATCAACATACATAGTTATAACTTTAAGTTGTTTTTCAGTTAACAATTTGCCATAATATTTTGTAAGTATGGCAATTTGCACACGTTCTTTTATATTCACAACAACCTCCTTCTACTAAAAATTTAATATTTTACTAAAATATTTATCTAGCAATGAACCGCTTGGAAAAAATGCATTAACTAGTTCTTTTGATGGTTTAAACCTCTTTTTATTATTGCAAAAATATTGTGCTAATTGATTAATATTTTGATTTTTTGTATTTTTACTTATATTATTAAATAATTCAAAACCAAACTTTTTATTTTACAATTTTTCTTTATCTGTTTTAGCTTCTAGGAACACCCCGTGTATAGTTAAAATGTATCCCAAAATTAAAGATATATTTGCGTTTTGATTATATTTATTTAAGGCAATATTCGTATATTTATTCCATTATTTAAAGCATAATTTGGCGTCATAAGTTAATGGGCTTTTCTTCAAAGTTTAAATACCAAGAATAAGTAATAATTGTTATTAAATTAGTATCAGTTTTGTTTTTTAGATATTGTTTTTCTAAATAATTTAATAAAGGTGTATAGTCTAACTCTTTTTCAAATTTAGCAACATTATTATCATAATAAAACATTTTACGCCTCATTAAATTAAATATTTGCTTATTCTCTGGTTTTATTTCTTTTAAATAAATATTTAATACTTTTTATAATATATTCAACCAAAATACAAATTAAGCAAAATGCTAATATTGTTCCTATTGTTGCAAGCATAGTATAAACCCATACAAGGATGTCATTTTTTACTATACGATTAAAAAGCCCAAAACCAAATGAAGCAAAAATCGCCACAAAAGCAAGTATTTCAAAAAGAAAAACTAAACCATCTAACTTATATTTTCTGCTTAATTTTTTGTTATCTACATCCTCTTTATTGGTAGATTTTCCGCCATACGCACTATCAAGCACATTGCCAAAGCATCTTAATAAATATTTAATAAAAGTCATACAAAGCTCGTTACATTAAAATTTTATCTACAAAGTTCTCGCAATCAAAAGGCATTATATCGTCAACCTTTTCTCCAAAACAGGTAAAGATAATTGGAACTTTTAGGTCATTAATAATTGGATACACAACACCACCTTTACTTGTTCCGTCTAATTTAGTTAAAACAATACCGTCTATAGCAACACTTTCTTTAAACGCTTTAACTTGCGCGATAGAGTTTTGTCCAATAGAAGCATCTAGAACTATTAAATTTAATTTCATAGCCTCAGGCCATTCACGATGAATTATATTGTTAATTTTTTCTAATTCTTTCATTAAATTGGTTTTTGTATGCAAACGCCCAGCAGTATCTACAATTAAAACATCTGCATTTTTTGCTTTAGCACTTGTAATTGCATCAAATACAACTGATGCAGAATCTGCGCCTTCACCCTGCTTTACTATACGAACTTTCAATTTATCTGCCCACATAGAAAGTTGCTCGGTTGCTGCAGCACGGAAAGTGTCCCCCGCAGCTAATACAACCGATTTTTTTTGGCTTGTAAAAAATTTGGTCATTTTTGCTATAGTTGTAGTTTTACCAACACCATTAACACCAACAACTGTAATTATTAATGGATAGTTAAAATCAACTTTATCTAACTGTAATTTAGATATTAATATTTGCCTTAGCTCTTTGCTAGCACTATCGCTATCTTTAATTAGTTTGCTTTTGCAAATAGCTTTTAGCTCGTCCATAATATCAATGGCTGTTTCTACACCCATATCACTAGAAACAAGCAACGCCTCTAATTCATCATAAAAATCGTCGTTTAACTCGGTTTTAGTAAACGCATATTTTACTTTTTCAAAAAATCTTTTAAATATTCCCATACTACTCCATGTTGTGTATTATTATAATTTAACACACTATTACTATGAGGCTTGTTGTTTTTTACTTTCTTCACTAGATACTTTAACAGCATCTGATAATTTAACAGAAACAACTTTACTTACGCCTTTTTCTTCCATTGTTACGCCATACAAACTATCTGCAAGTTCCATGGTTGGTTTACGGTGAGTAATAACAATAAACTGAGTATCGTCACTAAACCTTTTTAGGTAACGCGCATATCTATCAATATTTGCATCATCTAGCGCTGCCTCTATTTCGTCCAAGAAACAGAATGGCATTGGTTTTAATTTTAGTATTGCAAACAATATAGCAATAGCAGTCATTGTTTTTTCTCCACCACTTAATAGGGTTATTTGAGATAAAACTTTTCCTGGTGGTTGAGCAATAATTTCTACACCTGCAGTTAATGGGTCTTCACTAGGCAACAACTCTAACCTAGCGTTACCACCGCCAAATAATTCTTTAAATACTTTAGTAAAGTTTTCTTGAATTTTGATAAATTCTGCATTAAATTTTTCTAACATTTCTTTAGAAAGGTCTGTAATAATTTTAACTGCATCCTCTTCAGCTTTCTTTAAGTCTTCAATCTGAGTTAGCATTTCATCATATCTAGCCCCTTCTGTCTTATACTCTTCTATTGCATTAATATTTATAAAGCCTAAAGATGTAATTTGCGCTTTTATTCTGCTAATTCTTATCATCGTTTCTTTAATATCAAAGTTTTCATCCTGCGTTTTAAATGGTAAACAATCTGTATATGTCATCTCGTATTCTTCGTAAATACGTTCTTGCATATTTTCTATATCAATATCAACCTTTTGAAGTTTTGTTTCTTCTTGATATATTTTATTGTCTAAACGAGATTTTTCGTCTTGCAACTTAGTCTTCTTATCGTCTATAACTTTTAATTCGTTCATTAAAGACTGTTTAAATTCATCAAACTGAGCAAGTTTTTGATTTAAAGAATCAAGCTCTGCTTGGATTTTTTTACTCTTTTCATCCTCTTCTTTCATTGCAGATAAATTTATTGTTTCATTATAAACTCGTAATTGGCTATCTAGTTCTTTTTGAACATTTTCAATTTGTTTCTTAACGTTTTCAATTTCTGCAGTATAAACTTCAATATCTTTGCTTAATGAACGAATCTTTTCTTCTGTAGAAGCTATTTGAACCTTAGAGGCCGTCATTTCTTCTGCATATTGTTCACGTTTTTGTTTTAATTGTTCGTAAGCATTTTTATTTGAATCTTCATAATTTGTAACAGCATTTCTTGAATTGTTATAATTAAGTTCGGAAGAGTCTATAGAATTAATTTTTGTATTAAGTTCTGTAACTATATTTTCTGCAATTTTTATCTGGCTTTGGTAAGAGAAAATATCTTCTTCTATGCTTGCCATTTTATCTTTTTGTGCGTCTAAATACGCAGATTTGGTTGTATAGTTAGAAACAACAGTTTGGTATGCTGCATTTTCTTGCTCTAACATTACTTTTAATTTGTTTTGTTTTTCTAACAACTGCGAATATTCTGTATTGTATTGATTTAATTCTTTAGTTCGTTTTAAGATATTTTCTTCTAACGATTTAATTTCATTTTCTTTGCCTAAAATAGAACTATCATTACTCTTTTTACTACCACCAGAAATACTACCTTGAGGAGACAACACTTCCCCACCAAGAGTTACAATTCTAAAAGAATAACCGCTTCTTCTTGCAATTTGAACAGCATTATCAAAAGTATCGCAAACTAAAGTAGAACCCAACAAACTATTAATTACTGGACGGAATTGTTCTTCTGTTTTAACAAGTTCACTTGCTAAACCTAAACAACCATATGCTGAAAGATATTGTCTATCATTTGCAGACAGTGTGCGTTGTTTTACAGCATTTAAAGGTAAGAATGTCGCCCTACCAAGGTTTGCATTTTTTAAGAAGCTGATTAATTTATTAGCGTCTTGTTCGTCTTTTGTAATAACGTTTTGTATGCTTCCGCCTAAAGCAATTTCAATAGCTGTTTGGTATTTGCTATCTACCATAATAACATTACCAACTACGCCTTTAATTGCTGTTGCAAGCGCCGGATTCTTTTTACCTTCTTGCAATAAACGTTTAACTGCAAATTGATAACCTTCAAAGTCTGCTTGTAGGTTTGCCAAAATGTTTTTGCGGTTAGTATCGTTAGAAATAGATGTTTTTAAGGCATAAATTTGTTCGTTTGCAACGGATATCTCTTGCTCTAAAGCCTGCATTTTTTCTGTTATTTTAGACAAATCCGAAGCTTTACTTTGCTTGGTTGTTAATAATGCGTCAACCTCACGAATTAAATTGCCACATTCGCTATTTAAACGTGTTTTTTCTTGTGTTAATTCTTCCAACTTTGCTTTATCTTGCTTAATATTCTCACTCATAGTGTCGCGCTTAGCAATATAAGCAGAGATGTTAGATTTAATTTCGGTCAACTTTTCTAGGTTATCAATCATTTCACGTTGGCTAGCTTCTTTTTCGCCTTCGCTTTTTGTAAGCTCATCAATTAAGGTTAAATATTTTTCATGTATTTCTTGCGAAGTTTTTAATAAGCCACTTAACTTTTGTTGTTGCTCTTCTTTAGATTCTTTTGCAGCGTTTACCAAAGCTTGTCGTTGGTTTAAATCTGTATTATAAGTATCTATTTGAGTTTTTAATCTATCCATTTGCTCACGCAAATAACGAGTTTGTTCTGTTAACAAACGGCTGTCACTTTGGCGTTTTTCTAAGCTTAAAGAGTTCTTTAAAACTTGCTCGTGTAAATCACTTGCCTTTTTATCTAGTTGATTTATTTCATTTAAAGATTTATCATATTTCGCTTGTTCAGTTTCTATGCTGTTTACCAAAACATTAAGATTATCTCTTAGCCCTTGAAGTTTTACATTTATATCCTGTTTTGTTTGAGCAGCATGATCATACTGATAAATATATGCGTTAATTTCATGGCTTTTAAGTTCGTCACGTAATTCCAAATATTTTTTAGCATCTTCACTTTGTTTCTTTAATGGCCCAAGACGTCTACTAACTTCACCAACAATATCGTTAGCACGTTCTAAATTTGCGCGCACAGTGTTTAAACGATTTTCTGTTTCGGTTTTACGCGCTTTATATTTTGAGATACCAGCAGCCTCTTCAAAGATTGTGCGCCTATCCTCTGGTTTAGAATTGATAATTTCATCAACCCTACCTTGTCCTATAATTGAATAACCATCTTTACCAATACCGCTATCATACATTAGGTCTATAATATCTTTTTGTCTGCATGGTTTGCGGTTTATCATATAATCACTTTCACCACTGCGATATAGTTTGCGTGTAAAAACAACTTCATCATAATCAATATTAAAAGTATGATTTGTATTATCAAAAATTAAAGAAACTTCACAATAACTTAGCTTCTTTCTTTTTTCTGTTCCGGCAAAAATAACATCTTGCGAAGTTTTACCACGCAAAGCCTTATTACTTCTTTCACCTAAAACCCAACGAATTGCATCGCTTATATTTGATTTACCACATCCATTGGGCCCAACGATTGCAGTAACACCGCTATCAAAACTAATTTTGGTTGGATCGGCAAAAGATTTAAAGCCAGATATTTCCATTTCTTTAAAAGTATTCATAATCCTCGTCCGTTAAGCGCTATAAGCGCGAAATTTGCAAATAATATTTGCCTTTAAACATTATACCAAATTAATCTTAAATCTCAAAACATTTTAACAAAAAAATCGCTTTTTAATGGCGATTTTAATTATAATAATTTTTATATGAATTTTTATTTTAATCTTTTAAAAGTTCTATTAATTTTGCTTCATCAATAACTTCTACACCCAATGCTTTAGCCTTATCCAATTTACTGCCAGCATCTACACCAGCAATTACTAAATCTGTTTTTTTACTTACGCTGCTACTTACATTTGCCCCATAATTTTGCAAAACTTTTGTTAGTTCATCACGTTTATAATTCGTTAAGACTCCTGTTAAAACAATAGTTTTATTAGAAAAATTTTCATGATGTTTAATTTCTTCTGGTTTATTTATGGTAACACCAAGTTCAAATAGTTTGTAAATATTATTCAAATTATCTGCGTCTGCAAAATATTCAATTATGCTATTTGCAACAATTTCACCCACATCATTAATTTTTGTTAAAGTTTCTAAATCAGCAGATTTTAATTCTTCTACAGTGTGAAATATTCGGCTTAATGTTAAAGCTGTCTTTTTACCGATGTTTAAAATACCTAATGCGAATATAAAATTAGACCATTCTATGTTTTTACTTTTCTCTAACGAATTGATTAAGTTTGTTGTTTTTTTATCTTTAAAACCTTCTAACCTTGCAAACATTTCTGCTTTTAGGGTAAATAATTCGTATGGATACGCCACTTTAAAATTATCAAATAAAACCTTTAAAGTCTTTTCACTTAAACCTTCTATATTAAATGCATCACGAGAAACAAAATGTGTTAGTCTATCTATAATTTGTTCAAAGCAACCTTTGTGGTTAGTGCAAAACAAATTTGCACCTATTGTTTTTAGATTATTTCCACAACTTGGACAGGTTGTTGGTGCAACAATTTCTTTATCGTTATCAGAATGCTCTGCCAGCCCCATAACTTCAGGTATAACCTCATTACTACGGCGGACAAATATTCTACTATTGATTGCAATTTGCTTACGTGCTATATCTTGTGTATTATTTAATGTAGCTCTACTAACAGTTGCACCAGACAGTTCTATAGGCTCTAAAATTGCTATTGGTGTAATTTTACCAGTTCTACCAACTTGCCATACTACGTCTTGCAATGTTGTTGTAAGCTCTATTGGCTTAAATTTATAAGCCATTGCCCATTTAGGAAATTTATTTGTGTAGCCAATATCTTCGCGGACAACTGTTTCATTAACCTTAATAACCATTCCGTCTATCATCACATCAAGATTATCTTTAATTGTATCAATTCTTTTAATTTCTTTTTCGGCCTCTTCTACGCTGTTTATCACCACGAAGAAGTCTCCAGTTAAAAATCCTTGAGATATAATAAAATTATGCATTTCCTGTTGATTTGTA
>CANDFN010000040.1 GCA_947384015.1 uncultured Clostridia bacterium
GGACCGCCCGAACCACACCGCGGTCAGGGATTATAAACCAAAATTCAACAGGATACCCTTATATTTAGCAAGTGTAAATTCTGCAAGGCAAGTGATTGTTAAAACAATGGTTAAGCCTTTGTCGTCCATACTTTTTATATCTAATTTTGGCGCGTCTATAGGTTTAATATCTTCATGTTCTTTTAAAACTTGAGTATAAGCCTTGTAATAAACATCGTCCAACGCTTCGTTTAAAAAGGCACCTTTACCGTAATTTTTTTCTATTACATTACGAGGGGCATGACCTTTTCTAAAGCCAGGTATAGTATATTTACCTTTGTTTTTTTCGTAAGCAGAGTTTAGTGTGCTTTCCCATTCTTTTGAATCTACACTAACTTCTACTTCATAAATTCCGTTTTCTTTTTTGTTTACTTTGTATTGCATAAATAATCTCCTTAAACCTTGTTATTGTATCATAAATAAAAAATAAAATCAACTAAATAGTATCAAAAAGCCCATCAGCACAAAAAATGCTGACATGATATAAAACATTATTCTTGAACGATTTTTTTGTCGTTCTTCCTTTTTACGATGTTTACAAAGATACGCATTTTCTAAACTTAACTGATTTATATATTCTAGTTCTTCTTCATCTTGCGTGCCTTCAAGAGAATCCAACTCGTTATTAGATTCTTCTATCTGTTTATCTATATCGTTAAGTTTTTTATCTGCCCTAATTGTGCTATACAATGCAAAAAACACTAAAGCCACAGCAAAAAAACAAAAACCAAAGCAAATACTAACTTTATTTTTATGTGACAATATAATAAACAATATTCCTATAAAGAAACTCACCAATGATATGGTGAGTTTAAGATTGAAATTAAATTTCTTTTTCATACCTTTAGTTACCTAATATTTTACTTAAAACTAAAACCTAAAACCAAGAAAACTACAATTACAACTACGAAGATTACATAAGCAATCATCCAGCCAATTTGTTTTCTGCTTTTAGCGTAATAGAAAGCAAACACTGCGGTAATAGCATAAGCAATAATTTGAGCAATCAATTCCATAGCTCTAACAACATTGTCTAAGCCACCAATCCAACCGAAAACTCTAGCTAAAATTAAAGCTACAGCAACGAAAGCGATTGCAATATATGATAAAAAGTTTACCACTGATTTACCTTTCATTTTTCAATCCTCCTTTAATTAGTATATCACAAAAAGTGAACGAATACAATTAAAATTGCAAAAGATTTTTAATTTTTAAAAAAGATTGGTTAAACCCAACCTTTTTTATTAACGCTTTATGGATTAACAACACCCTCTATTGATACTGCTAACTGCTCTGCGTAATTTAATAATTCGTTTAAAGTGTTAAATTCTTTTATATCATTTTCTTTATCGCTTAATGTTAATTGCCAAATTACTTTGCCGTCCTTATTAATTTTTGTTATATATGCACCATAAAAGAATAACCCAGACCTACTACCTTTACCTTCAAACTTAGATACAACTTGCAAATTGTAAACATCTAATGCCATCACGCTCATATTTAAAACTTTGTAGAAATTTTCAATATTCTTTTGTAACATTTCAAAATGGCTATCTATTAAGAAGGAATGGATTTCCCTACCTTGCTGATCGTAAATATAAACAGTTGCAGATAAACTTTTTAACAGTTTAGCATCAACCTCACCCTTAATCTCTTTCTGCACAGAATGAACTAAAATTTTATAACTAGCTGCTTTTGATATCCTGTCTTTTACGTCCTTAGCAGTAATGCAATGCCCATCATCAAAAACAATAACTCCATGGTCTTTTAAAAGTTTATTTAAAATTTTAATATTTAAAACTTCCTCTCTCATATTTTCTCCGTAAACATCTTAACACAAAACTAACAAAAATGCAATAGGTTATTTTACTTAAGTTTTAAAATTTTGTTATATAATTATAAAGCACATTAACCCATTCTGTGCGAGGATGAAATAGACCTTGTTCTACCATACTTTTAATTTCAAAAGCGGTGGCGTAGCGTATTTCTTCAACCTCTTCACTTTGCATGTTAAATTTCTCTATTGGAATATTTGCGTTATAAATGAAAAAATCATAAAATTGATTTTCTTTAAATTTATCTGAAATAGAAAGATTGTTTCTAAAACTTGTCATAAACCTAAAGTCTTTAATTAAAACGCCTTTTGGCAACATTGTGCCAATTTCTTCCATAACCTCGCTTGCAGCACAAGAAACACTATCATGACCAAAAGGAACATGCCCTGCGACAGATAAATCCCACAAACCTGGGAATTTTTCTTTTTTCTGGCTACGTTTTTGAATTAAAATTTTGTTTTCATCATTAACAAGTGCAACAATAATTGCCCTATGCCACAAACCCTTTTCATGCACCTCTTGCCTAGTTGCTGGGCGCCCTGTGCCCACGCCGTTTTCGTTAAGCACCTCTAACATTTCTATACTTGATGCCATAATTTCACCACACATAATTTTATTTTAACTAAAACTTTTGTAAAACGCAATAATTTTTAAATAAAACAATTTTTTATTGTCCGTTTCTTCTATTATAAATTATCTAAATCATCACTGCCGCGGTATTTTGTGCGAAAACCATGATTTTCTTTTGGACGCAAATCATTAGGGAAAATGATATCCGTTTTGATGTCGTGAACTATCTTTTGAAGTTTTTGCAAAATGAAGTAAGGGTTTGGTATATCCCACAACACCTCGGATTGACGTTCAGCAGAAATGTAAATGTCGCCTACTTTAAACATTCTATCAATAATGCCTACACGCAAATTTACACCTTTAATATCACTGTAATAAATGTTTACAAAATCTATTCCAACCACACCACTACGCAAAATTATGCGTTTTTCTGTAAACACATATTCAATATTCTTCCAGCCCGCAACAGCCCTAACTATACCACCAATCCACATCCAAACAGGAAATAAATGCACAGCAAAAAACGGAACTATTATAAACCAAATATAACCGGGCATACTACTTGCATTAAAAAGCATTGCACCGATAAAGAACCCGTCAAACAAAAGCCAGATTATAGCTATTGGCAACATCCTCAATGTGGAGTTAAATATATATGCACTCTTTTTTGGTTTTAACCTTAGTAGCACACTTTCGTCTACATCTAAAATATCTTCTATGGCATTTGCTTGCATTCCCTCTGTCATTTTAAAATAATTTTCATCTACTGATTTCATTGTTACTCCTTAATGTATTATTAAATTATTCTTTTAAAACTTTTTCAAACTCATTTAAACCTGCCATTGCATTAAATAAAAGAATTTTACCCTTTGTTGTTTGTATTGTCATATTACGAACTCTTTTATATTGCAACACGTCTTTATAATAATATATTTTTTTACTAAATAATCGTTTTACTACAAAAAATTCTTCATCATATTCAACACTACGGAACATCCACATATAAAAGATATCCATTACAATTGAAAACACTCCTAAACAAATTGCTATATATTTGTAGTTAAATTCTAACCATTTTGAAATTATTGGAAATGAAACATACAAAATTGCACAAACATTTATAATTATTAAACAAATTAAGATACTAGTTTTAAAATATTTATCAAAGTTAACACGCTTTAGTAAAATTGAGGACTGTTCACGTTCTTTTGTTTTTTTTACTATTTTGGGGACTATGCTTGCAACAATTATAGAAATTATTAATGGTATTAATATCAAATTAAATACAATGTATATATTATCCATTTATTACCCTCAATTATATTCTACCATATTTTATAACTTTTTGCAAATATATAGCATGTGGAAGGACAAGCCTTGCATTTCTGTCTTTTCACATGTGGCAAGATGATAATCTGTAAACAGTTTAAAATCTTCATCGTCCATGCTAAAACTTTTTCTATCTTCCATGCTGTCCATAATACTATCGGCAGAAACCATATGCAAACTTTCACATGCTTTGTTTTTAAATAGTTGCTTAAAGCCGTCTATCTCGTAAGCCGTAAAGCCTTGCGAAGGTTTGTGTAACACTTTATAATCTTTACCAAAATTTTCTTTAAAAGCTTGTTTAATATTACCTTCCATGCCCCAACCAAAAATCATAGACGCTATTGGCAAAAAGGCGAACATAACAACCGCACCAGTTTTTGCAACACGTAAAGCTTCGTCAATCGCTTGGTGTTGATCCTTATTAGAATACAAGTGATACATTGGCCCAAGCACCAAAACAATATCGTAACTATTATCTTTAAAACGAGATAAGTTTAGTGCATCGCCCTGATAAGCCTTTATATTTTTAATACCCTTCGCGTTTTTCTTTAAAACTTTAAGGTTACTTTCTACAAGTTCTACCGCAGTTACATTATAACCACGCTTTGCAAGCTCGCACGAATATTTACCAGTGCCTGCGCCAACCTCTAAAATTTTTGCATTAGGTTTTAAATATTTTTCTATATAATGCATTGTTGTAATATATTCTAATTGACCATGCCTAGTTCTAGTTAACCTGCTATCTTCATCATAATTGTTATATATACTTTCTACAATCTTTTTACTTTTGTTTATATATTTCATTTATACCTCTTTTTAATTATAGCACAAAATAAAAAATGTTGTATTGCCAATAAAAAATATTTAGCAAAATGCACTAAATATTTTTGTTTTAAATTATTTAACCATATAATGAAAAGTGTTTTTTGTTTGTGGTAAAGTGGCATATCTACATAAAATATCAAAGTAGGTATCAACCTGTAAATTAATGTTTAGTTTGGTTGCCATAGCCACATTATTTATTAAAACATCTACAAATTTTCCAAAAAAATGTGGAATTTGTTTAAATTTTTGTTTATCTATTGCAATTAAAGGGAAATCTATATAACCATATTGTTTGTTAAATTCTGCAAGGTCTGGCAAAGATTGATAACCATACATTTTACCATTAAATGTAAGTTTCCCTATTTGTAAATTTTTGTAACATAATATTAGTTCCATAATCTCTCCCCTTTATTTTTTTAATTCCACACCTGCATCTTGTAAGGCTTCAATATCTGCCCTTGATAATTTTTTATTAGTGTAAGAATTAACCCTTTTAATATATTTTTTTAGTATCTTCTTTGTTGCTTTTACTTCTGCTTGCTCTTGTTTTGTTAAAGGGTTTGCTGATGTTTCCATTTGATTACACCAATCTCTAAGTTCAACATAATATTTATAGTTATTAGTAATGCGGTAAACTGCAAGATAATTTAACCTACTACGTGTGTCTTTTTCCAACCTCTCACAAAAGTTTCTATCATCAAATAATATAAAGTTTCGCTCGTCCCTGTCATTGAAAGAAACTGGAGTGTTGTTTGCAAAGGTTGAAAGAATAATTCTTCCAAATTCTCTTTTGCGGGCATTTACCTGTTGCTTTGCATTATTTAACTCTTTTTTATCAATTGCTTTTGCAACTTGCAAACATTCCTCATACCACGGCCATTTACGGAACCAACCCACTGTTTCCGTGTAAAAGTTTTTATAGCTATATTCCCAATTTTCATCGCTAAAATAACTATTCATGTTAATTTTCAGTCCCCATTTCAAGTCGTTTTTATCTTCGTCTAATTCTGCCTTATGCCTTTGCATAACAATATATACAGCCTCTATTGGGATAAATTCTTCTTTTTCTTCTCTATGTTTACAAAATTCAATTTGCTTTTTTACTTCGCCTTGAATATTTGCTACAATCATTTGATAAACAGCTTCTTCTTCATACAATTTATCTACGCCATAAATTGCATTAAATTCTTGCATTAAAGAATTAAAATTTTCATCACTGAATAGGGTTTCAAAAAGGTTTAACATATCTAAATATTCAGTATTTAAAAGTTTCTGTTCTTCAACACCCCACACCCTGCTTCCGTTAGGACTATATTTATAAAACCTACCAGTTTTACGCAAAAATGCATTTGCATTATCGTAAAGAGGAGCAAGTTTTAGCTCTTTTTTATCACCCTCACCTGTTATAATAAAAGCAATATTATTACTATGTCTATCTGCCTGACTTGTTAAATAATCAAAACACGCTCTTTTATTTAGAAGTTCTGTAATTTGTTTAACATCTAAACTTACACCTTCCATATTTTCTGTGCGTTGCTTTAGTCTTTCTATTATATCAGTTACTGGAGTTGCTGACGCATCCCCATAAGTAATGCCTCCACCAAAATTTGAATAAGTAATATGTTCACCAAAGTCTGCAGAAACCACACCTATAGCTTTTCTTTTATGGTCTATTAGCAATTTGCTATCAATACAATCAATTCCGCACTTTTTTGCCAAAAAAGAAACAAACAGTTCTACAAAAACCTCATATAAATTGCTATAACATCTAAGTGTTGGATACTTTACAAAATACCTTATTCCATCAACCGTAATAAATTTACTAGGAGTAACCCCTGTTTGAGAAGAAAACTCTTCTTTAGGGTCTGCAAAAACTTCTATAACTCCTGGTAAGTTAGAAAATTGAGAGCCATCTATGCTTTGATATATTAAATCTTCTTTATCATCATATAATGAATATCTTGACATACTAATATTTTAACATATTTTATTTACTTTGTCAATTTTTAATAAATTGAATAAATTAAAAAGTATTTCTTACTTTTTAGCCAGCTTGTAGCTATCATCAATCCTTGACTGTAACTCTGCCCACGTCAAAGTTCCGTCAAGGCAGATGCTCACCCAATGTTTTTTGTTCATATGGTAGCCTGGGTAGTATTTGTTATAGTCTATAACTTTTTCTATTTCTTCTGTTTTCATGTGCAAGTTTAAAATTTCAACCAATTCATGCGAATCTACACCTAATTTACTTTTACTTTCACAAAACAAAAGTATATACCATTTTTTTGTTTCCTTTCTCCTAACTATTGCCGTATTAGGAGAATCTTTCCACAAAAATTCTAATTCATCACCATACTTAGTTTTTACATATTCTATTATTTGCTTTGCCTGTGTGGTTTTAAATATTTCGCACTCATAACAACTGTTGGCAATATTAATAATAACATCTTCATACTCTGCTTTTACTTTACCAACAAATGCCCCCGTAACACCTTCCAATAAAAACAATGTATATTCGTCATTTGTGGCAACATCCTCAACCTTAGTTTTTAAGTTTCCCGCCATATCTATTATAACAGTTAGCAAAAACTGATTGTCCATAAGGTTTGTTTTATAGAAATATTCTTGCCCATCTTTAACAAAACCAAAACCTGCCAATTTATTAAAATTGACAACTTTGTTTTTTAAAATTTCTTTTGTTATTCTATTGTTATACATTTTTACCCTAATAAATAATAACATATTTACATATATTAAGCATCTAAATACAACAAAAAAACGCACAAATGTGCGTAATTTTGGTGCGTCAAGAGGGATTCGAACCCCCGACCCCCGCCTTAGAAGGGCGATGCTCTATCCAACTGAGCTATTGACGCTTATGGGGTGGATAGAGGGACTCGAACCCACGACAACCAGATCCACAATCTGGCGCTCTACCAACTGAACTATATCCACCACGTGACATCTTAGTTAAAATGAATTATAAAACATGTAGTTTTATTGGCTGGGGTAGCTAGATTCGAACTAGCGCGTGCAAGAGTCAAAGTCTTGTGCCTTACCGCTTGGCGATACCCCAATGTCTTACCACGCCTTCCTTTTGAAAGTTGTGATAGATTACAAATATACTTTTTAATAAAAAAAGATGCTATTTTTACAAGTTTGAACAACACTTATAAAAACACACCACCCTCAAATATTATATATTGCCCTTTTGAAGGGGTTCTATTAAGGGGGAACTGCTTACCCCTTAAATGAGGAGTTGCAACCTAAATGTTTATAATTATTTTGTTTGCAAAATAATTCAACTTAAAGGTATGCAACAATGATGTGGTGCGGATGAAGGGACTTGAACCCCCACGGTTACCCACTAGATCCTAAGTCTAGCGCGTCTGCCAATTCCGCCACATCCGCTGGTGGCTCATCCGGGATTTGAACCCGGGACACCATGATTAAAAGTCATGTGCTCTACCAACTGAGCTAATGAACCATATTTTGTTGGCTATTAAAGTTTACTGAATCATGCTTCCTGTCGGAGCCAGACCGCAATCATAGATTGCTCCCGTTCGCTTGCTACAAACCATCCACTGGAAGGTTTGCTTAACGCGCTCACCCATGATTAAAAGTCATGCGCTCTACCAACTGAGCTAATGAACCATACGTCTAAATTAAACAAAACACTGCATAAATCATATAATAATTTAAGAAATTTTGACGTAAAGACTTTTGTATTATACACTATATTTGTTAAAAAAACAAGTATTTTTATAAAACTTTTTAAAATTTTTAAATTTTTATTTTTTTAGCGTATTTATCTTGACAATCAAATAAAATTTGTGTTAACATATCAATACGCGGGTGTAGCTCAATGGTAGAGCGCTAGCCTTCCAAGCTAGTTACGAGGGTTCGATTCCCTTCACCCGCTCCATTTTTTACTTTGAAGGGAAGCGAATTCTGAGAGGGCGAGTTGCGTAATAAAACAGCAACTGCTTGCTGTTTTTAGCAACGAGTAGCATGAAGGCAATCTTCTTGCCGCATGTGGACGATTTTGAAAAATCATTACCCTTCACCCGCTCTATTTTTTACTTTA
>CANDFN010000041.1 GCA_947384015.1 uncultured Clostridia bacterium
GCAGATTGCTCATTTTTTTAAACTTCCATTTTCTATTTTTGTTTTATTAAAGTTTGCAAAGCATTTTAAATTTTTATCTGTTTTTTCGCAAGCTAATACAAGGCTGGTTTTACTTAATTCGTTTATTAAATTAAAAGAAGTTGCGTGGTAGGCGATGTCTAAATCTTCAAAAAAGTTTTCAAGCATTATAAGTTTTGGGCTATGTAATTTTGCACGCATAAGGGATAATAATTTTTTTTCACTTAAATTTAAGTTTTTTACTTTTTGGGACATTTTTTTAAAATTTAACTGTAAAATTGCATCTTGAACCATGTTTTTTGCTGTATTTTTATTATATTTTCTAATTTTTAAAGGGTAAAACAAATTTTTGTAAACACTTTTATTTTCAAATAAAATTGGCTTTTGTGGTAAATATGCTAAGTTTAACTCTTTGTCTTTTAAAGTTTTTAAATTTACGTTATTTAAATATATCTCGCCAGAAGTAGGGTTGTCTATTTTTGCTATTAACCTAAACAAACAAACAGCACCATAATCTTCATCCACAAATAGAGTGTTAGAATTTAATTGTGCGTTTGCATTATATAGTGTATAAAATTTGTTAAAATACTTTTTGCTAACTTCTTTTAGTTCTATCATGTAAATAGTATAACATAAAACTAAAAAAACAAGAAATAAATTTATAGGTTTTTAAAGTTTAGGTAGCCTGCACCTTCTTTGTCTATATCTCCTGTAAGTTTAGTGCAGTTTGCAAGCAAAAATGCCTTTATTTGCTCGTTAGTGGCATTGGGGTAACGACTTAAAATGTCGGCACAGATTCCTGCCACAATAGGGGTGGCAACACTGGTTCCGCTCATGTTGGTAGTAAAAGGTAAACCATTGTTGCAAGAAATAATGTTTACGGCTGGTGCAAGTAAATCTGGCTTGTGGCCATAAATGGTAGGCCCTCGGCTAGAAAAATCTGCAACAATGTTTTTGCTAACATCGTAAGCTCCAACTGTAATAACATAGGGATTGTTCCCTGGTGATTTTATTGTCTTATTTTCAGGCCCGCTATTTCCAGCTGCAACCACCACAGTTATACCAGCTTTCCATAAAGCCTGCGCACCAAGCGATAATGGGTCTTCGCTTTCAACCGCATCAGCGCCAAAACTCATACAAACAACTTTGATGTTAAAGGCTTTGTGATTTTCATAAACCCATTGCATTGCATCTAATATTTTATTGCTATCACTGTTTCCGTTTTTTCCTAAAGCTTTAATTGATATAATGTTTGCTTTTGGCGCAAAACCTATAAAACCAGAATTTAGACTATCGTTACCACAACCAATACCTGCAACAAAAGTTCCATGTCCATTATCGTCGTAAGGGGAGTTGTTGCCATTAACGAGGTCTATAAATTTAATAAGCCGTGAAGTTGGAAATAAAAAATCTACATGAGGGTAGATACCAGTATCAATAAAACAAATGGTTTGCCCCTGACCTAAAAACTTGCTTTCTGTAAGTTTGCTTAAATTCATTACATCTTGTTCAATTCGTTCAGCTTTTACAGAGCTGTTTTCGTAAATAAATTTTACATCATTTAAGTTAGATAAAAAACTTAAATCTTCATTATCTAACTTCATACAAAAGCAGTTTGCAAAGCGGTAAGTGTTATATTTAAAACCATAATTATCTAGCAGACTTTTTGTTTTATCAAAATTAGTGCAAGTTAAAAGCACATCATATTCTTGTATGCTGTTCATTGCACTAACTCTATTAATTAAGGCAGAACTTATTTTATTTTTGTTCATCAATTGCTGTTACCAATTCGTTTAACATTTGTTTTTGCTGGTCGTTTAAAAAAGGAGCAAGTGTTGTTTTAATTCCGTTTAAACTGTTGCTGTCCAGCTTGCCTTGCTGTTTTAATTTGCTTGCTTCTTCAAATAGGGTAGTCATTAAACTGTTTTGGTCCATATCTTTATACTTATCTATTATTTTTTGATAATCCTTAACCTTGTCATCTTCTTGGTTTGCTGTTTTTTCGTTTTCGCGTATAAAATCTTTAAAATCTCTTGGCATAGTCACCTCTACATTTTATATGAAAACAACTATGGTTTGGTTAAAAGTAACTAATGAATTAAATTCTTAATATAAATAATAAGAAGGTTAAGATGAGTTTTAAAGATAATTCTAGTGCGTTGTATTCCGACCCAAACGCATATATTCAACGTTGTGAGTGTGCAGATACAAAAAAAGTGGTTTTTAGCGAGCCATACGAAACTATGCCAAATTTTTATTTAAACAACAATTTTAAAAAAGGAGATTGTTCTTGTAATAAAAAGGATAAGAGTCTGCCATTTAAAGATGATTGCAATTTCCATCCACAACAAGGTTGCAGGCAAAACAATCAAAGCGATTGCGGTAATAAAGAAAATAGTAATTGTAATGGTGGTTGCCAAGTGGAGCATGATAATTACCCACAAGACAATCATCAACAAAACAACAACCAAACAAACAGTTCTCCATTTTCTAACTTCAATTTAAAAAGTTTATTGCCTCTTTTAGGAGGTTTTGGCGGTGGTGGAAATGGTTTGGGAAATATTATGTCTATGCTTGGAAGTGTTGGCGGAGAAAAACAAAATTCTTCTAATAACTTAGACTTAAATGGAATAATAAAAAACCTCTCGTCAAACGGAGGCTTGCAAAACATTATTAATATGTTTACAAAAAATGGTAACAATGGTGTTTCAGGTGGTGGGCTTGGTGGTTTGCTAGGTTTATTTAACAAAAATAAAACGGCAGATAAAACTAACAATCATCCTAAAACTAGTGATATTTGTATAAAAGACTTTAAACGGGTAGAGTAGTTTATATTTTAAATATAATATTTATTAAAAATTGTGTCAAAATCAGTTTCTTCAATATGCTTTTTTAATGCTTTTAGTAAAAACTTTTCTAATTTTGGTTGTTTTAGTTTTTTTAATAATAAACTATCATTTTCTCTATAACTAAATTCTTTAGTGTCAACATCATAAGTAATTTTCATGCAATTATCGTAAACATAAGCGCTACTACAAAGTCCGCTGTGCGAAGACCTTATCATCATCAAGCGTCTATCACAAAAATTATTGTCTTGAATATAATATTCGCTGTAACTTTTAAATAAAATTAATATCTTTTTACTATTATCCATATAAGATATTTTACTAAAGATTGCCCAAATTGTCAATATCAATAGAAAAATTTTCTATTTTTAGCCAATTTCAATAAAATTTATATAAAAAAATTTTTAAAATAGGGTATTGACAAACCCTAAATCTATGTTATAATACAAGTGTTAGGCTAAACAAATGGTCGCAAGCCTTATTGGTTTGAGGAAAGTCCGAGCATCATAGAGCAGGGTGCTTGCTAACGGCAAGTCTAGGCAACTAGAAGGAAAGTGCAACAGAAAATAACCGCTACCCCCTTTATGTGGTTAGTAAGGATGAAAAGGCGAGGTAAGAGCCCACCGCAGATTTGGCGACAAGTCTGGTCCATGTAAACCCCACCCGATGCAAGGTATAAGTATTCGTTATAACGTTGCTCGCTAGAATACATACGCCGCACGATGTGTATGGCAACATACATACTAGATAGATGACCATTTAATACAGAACTCGGCTTATAGTCTAACCTAACAACCCCTTTGTTTTGAGGAAAGAATTATCTTTCCTCTTTTTTTGTTTTTTTTGCAAAATTTTAAAACGCAAATTAAATAGTCTTATTTTATATGTAAAGGTAAAAACAAACAAAAAAAAGTAGCCCAAAAATAAAAAAACTCAAAGATAAAAATGTAAAATTTTTTGTTTTTAATGCTGTTTTTGTTTGACTTCATGGGGGGGGGTATTATATAATAATATTGATGATATAGGTTATACTATTTTTTAAATAGATACTGTTTTTATATTACCCCAAACTAACATTACTGCAATATTAAAATAATGTTTATTAAAAAGAAATTTCGTGTATTTGTTAAGGGGGGTGTATGTTAAAAACATTTAGTAAAAAGCTAGCGGTTTTTATAATAGCTTTTTTTGTTGCCATTTTAGGAGGTTTAACTTTATCAGGTTGTATGGCAGATGGTAAAAATGGCGAAAATGGTGCCAGTTAACCCTTATCTTCCAGATATAACAACAAAAGAGTATACCGACTGTGTTCATCCAAGCACAGCAGGTTACTATCAAATGGCTGATATTATTTACAGCACAATAGCTGCGCATTATAAGGATTATATAACGGCATAAATAAAATTAAAAATTCACCAAATTGGTGAATTTTTTTGTGCTTTTATATTTATTTTTTGTGAAATATTTTAATTAGTGTTGCTTGTTGTTTAAAACAGTTTGTAAACTATTTTTTTGTATGCAGAACATTATTTAAAAACCCAACTATCTTGCAATAGTGGTATAATCGTCTGCAATATTATCTTTAATAATTTCAAGCGCTTTACTTTCTATGCGCGATATGTAACTTCTGCTTATACCCAACATTTTTGCGGTTTCTTGTTGTGTGTGCTCAATGCCATCGTTTAAGCCATAGCGGTAGGCTATTATATCAAATTCTCGCTTATTTAAAACTTTTTTCATAACACCTTTAATGTTTTCTAATAGCACTGTATTTTCTACAATAACGCCCGGGTCATCTTCTTCTCTTTGAGGTATTATGTCTTTGTATGTAAGTTCTCCTCCGTCTTTATCTGTGCTAATACATTCGTCTATACTAATGCATACTTTATGTTTTTTGTTTGCACGTAACAGCATTAAAATTTCGTTTTCTATGCACCGGCTAGCGTAGGTAGAAAGTAGGTTGCCTTTATCTTTTTTAAAACTATCAACTGCTTTAATTAAACCAATGCTTCCAACCGAAAGCATTTCGTCAGCTTCTGCAGCTCCAGTATATTTTTTTGCAACATGTGCAACTAAACGCATGTTGTGGTTAATTAACATTTCACGTGCATGTTTATCGCCAGCAGCCATAGCATCTATGTATTTCTCTTCGTCCTCTTTTGATAATGGTCTAGGAAAGCCATTGTATTCGTTTACATAACCATGAAAAAACATAAGTTTGGACATAAACTGTCCAAGAGTTTCAAATACCATATAACACCTCTTTTTGTTATATGTCGCAATTTGCCGAATTTTGCTTGGACGGTTAAAATCTGTTGTATTAAAAAACGAACATTTTGTTATTATTTGGCAGAAAATAAACGTAATGATTACAGTGATGTTCAACTAGGCATTCTAATATATTATTTTTTTAAATTTATAAGCTAATAAAAAACACGATATATACGTGTTTTATGCTTATAAAATTTTTAAATAATATGTAAATAAAACTTTTATTCTTTGTTTAAAAAGCGCTTTTATAAATAATCAATAAAAAAACAACCTTATAGTAGGGTTGTTTTAAACTAAATAAAATAATTATCTATTTATAAATCTGCGGATGTCGTCAAAACTTTCGCAATCGGTGTGTTGTGTATAGTAAACCAAACAAGCCATTGCGCTAACTTCAGCTAAAACTTCTAACGCAACTTTAACAATATCTTTTGTGGTAATTTCTTGTTTGCTTAAACCAATAAGTTTAACCTCAATAGTTTTTGATATTTCTTCAACAGACATGTCACATTCTTGGCAGTAGGTTGCATATTCAATACTTTTAGTTAATTTGTCTAACTTAAATGCTTCACGTTCATTATTAACATTGGTTACAACCATAGGGTTGTTTTCTACAGTTTCGTATGTAGTAAAACGTTTACCGCATTTTAAGCATTCTCTACGTCTACGTATGCTGCTATCCTTTAAATAACGGCTGTCTACAACTTTACTTTCGCTATTGCCACAGAAGATACATTTCATAATATTACTCCTTTTTTAACACATTTTACAATATATAGTAGGCGATATGGTGCTAAAATACTACCTATAACATTAAATGTGCTATATGTTATATAACTATTATTACATAACCGACAAAAAAATACAAATGTTTTTAGCCATAATTTTGCTAAATTTTAAAAATAATTTTTTATATTGACAAATAGTTGGAATGGTTATATAATAAAAATAGGAGTAAATTATGGGATTTAACAGAGCAAAGGCCTTAGCATGCCGTCCAAAACAACAAGAACCTAGAAAAGCTAATTTAATAAACAAAACTGCTGGTAGAGTTGCAGAAGATAAACAATCAATCAAAGAGGTAGACAGAAATCAATCTATTTGCAGAACACAAATTTATTTATCTCGTCCAAAAACCGGCACAGGGTTGGTTGATGCAGACGAGTCAACCACAATAAACAAAAATTAAGGCATTTATGTCTTTTTTTATTTGACTAAATATTGCATTATTTATTATACTAAAATTGATGAATACAAAAGTTAAAAATACAATATCTATAGTTTTAGGGGCGGTTTGTTTAATTGGCTTTTTTGTTTTACTTACCCTTGTATGTAATAACTATGTTTTTAAAATAGACAGATTTTTAGAAGTAATGTCTAGGCACAGACCGAATGCGTTAACAAGTTTTGTTAAGATATTTACACAGTTAGGCACAATTTATGCAATGCTGGTCATTTTACTTTTGGTGCTTATATTTGTTAAAGATAAGAAGGTTGGATTCTGCTCTGGTGCAGGATTGTTAATAAGCTGTATTGCGGCAGTTTTATTTAAATATACTGTGAGAAGACCTCGTCCAGCTGGGTTTATGATTGTGGAAGAAATTGGTTTTAGTTTTCCGTCAGCACATGCACTTTTAAGTATAACATTCTATGGTCTTTTAATTTATTTTGCAATTAAGTGTATAAAAAATAAACCACTAAAAATTATAATATCAATTCTGCTTGGTTTATTAATTGTGTTCCAAGGTTTAAGTAGAATTTATTTAGGCGTGCATTATGTTAGCGATATTTTTGCAGGTTATTTATTGGGTGGAGCAGTTGTAGCCTTTGTTATATTTGTTTATCCATATATATTTAAATTAAAATTCTTGCAAAAATTTAATTAATATGTTAAACTATAATTTGAGGTATATAAATGATTACAGTAAATAATGTAGCAGTTCAGTTTGGCAGTAGAAAACTCTTTGACGAAGTAAATTTAAAATTTACAAAAGGTAACTGCTATGGTGTAATAGGCGCAAATGGTGCGGGTAAATCTACTTTTATGAAAGTGCTATCTGGCGATCTTGAACCAAATAAAGGAGATGTGTCAATCCCTCCAAGAGAACGCCTTAGTGTGTTAGAACAAAATCAAGAAAAATATAATGAATACACAGTTTTACGCACAGTTTTGATGGGTCATAAACGTCTTGTGGAGATAATGGACGAAAAAGAGGTCTACTATCAAAAGGCAGATTTTACAGAAGAAGATGGAATTAAACTTGGCGAGCTAGAGGCTGAGTTTATGGAACTTAATGGTTGGGATGCAGAAAGCGATGCGGAGAACTTATTAAATTCGCTAGACATTTCTAAAGAATATCACAACAAATTAATGGGCGAGGTAGACAGCAAAATAAAGGTTAAAGTTTTACTTGCGCAGGCACTTTTTTCTAATCCAGATAATTTAATTTTAGACGAACCAACCAATAACTTAGATTTAAAAACAATTCGTTGGTTAGAAGATTTTATTTTAAATTTTGAAAACACAATTATAATTGTCAGCCACAATAGGCACTTTTTAAATAAAGTTTGCACACATATTTGTGATATAGACTATGGCAAAATTAATTTGTTTTTAGGCAACTACGATTTTTGGTATGAATCTAGCCAATTAATCTTAAAACAAATGAAGGACCAAAACAAAAAAGCAGAGCAACGTGCAAAAGAATTGCAAGACTTTATAGCACGATTTGCCGCAAACGCATCAAAATCAAAACAGGCTACAAGCCGTAAAAAAGAGTTAGAACGTTTAACAATAGAAGATATAAAGCCAAGTAGCAGAAAATATCCTTACATAGATTTTAAATTTGACCAACGTATTGGCAACGACATATTGTTTGTAAAAAACTTAACTAAAAAAGGGTTGTTTGAAAATATTTCTTTTACTGTTCGTCCAGGCGATAAAATTGCACTTATGAGTGATAATAGCACTGTTATAACAACATTATTTGATATTTTAGCGGGCAACGACAAAGATTTTAAAGGCGAAGTTCAATGGGGCAAAACAATTAAATATAGTTATTTGCCACAAAACAACAATTCTTATTTTGATGGTAGCGAACTATCTTTAGTGGATTGGGTTGGTCAGTTTACTAAGGAAACAGATGCAACATTCCTTCGCAGCTGGTTAGGGCGAATGTTGTTTAGCGGTGAAGAAGCTGAAAAGCAAGCAAAGGTTCTTTCTGGTGGAGAAAAAGTTAGATGTATGTTGGCGAAAATGATGCTAGAAAGTGGTAACTTTTTGTTGTTAGATGAACCTACAAACCACTTAGATTTGGAAAGTATTACAGCGCTTAACAAAGGCATGGAGCGTTTTGAAGGATGTATGTTGTTTGCTACTCATGATGAGGAATTGCTTTCTACCGTTGCAAACAGGGTAATAAGAATTAACTCAACATTAGAATATGACCGTGAAATAGACTACGAAGCATATGTAGAAGCACAACTGAAAAATGTAAAAAAATAAAATTTTTCACT
>CANDFN010000042.1 GCA_947384015.1 uncultured Clostridia bacterium
ATGATAGGTTGTTCTTTACAGATCATTTAGTTAGAGATTTTATTTATTTAGATTTTTGGCCAACCTTCCCAACCTTTAACTTGGCAGATAGTTGCTTATGTGTTGGCGTGGTTATGCTTGCTATATTCTTACTATTTATGATGGAGAAAAAACATGATAATAAAGTATAGTAATTTAGATAAGGCTCGTTTAGATGTGTTTATTGCTCAACAAACGAAATTAACACGCAGTTATATTAAAACTCTTAACGATAACGGAAATATTAAAGTAAATGGCAAAGTGCAAAAAGCTGGTTATATGCTATCTAGTGGGGATGAGATAGATATCATCCTTCCAGAAGTTCAAACCATAGATACAGCACCAGAAGATATCCCGCTAGACATTGTTTATGAAGACGACCAGCTTGTTGTAATAAATAAACAAATAGGATTAGTAGTTCATCCATGCAACACAACAAAAACACACACGCTGGTAAATGCACTTATGTATCATATAAAAAAACTTTCTGCAATAAATGGGGTTCTGCGTCCAGGGATAGTTCATCGTCTAGATAAAGACACTGGTGGTTTAATAATAGTTGCAAAAACAGACGAGGCACATAAGGCACTAAGCGCACAGTTAAAAGATAAAACTTTAAATAGACAATATAAAGCACTTATAAAGGGTAGAATTACTAAAGATTTTGACGTTGTTGGCTTTATTGGTAGAAATCCTAAAAATCGTCAGCAAATGGCTATGGTTGGCGAAACAAATGGCAAATATAGCAAAACAACTTTTAGCATAGATAAAGTTTATGACCATTATACGCTTTTAAATTGCAAATTGTGGACGGGTAGAACTCATCAAATACGTGCGCACTTAAAGTCCATTGGTCATCCTATTGTGGGGGATTCTCTTTATGGAGGAACAGACAAAACTATTAAGTTAAACACTCAATTTCTTTTTGCTTATAAGTTGGAATTTGTTCATCCAACAACAGGCAAAACATTATGCTTTACAATTCAAATACCAGAAAATTTGCAAAATATTTTAAATTCTTTATAAACAGATTTTTATATTAATCATATTTATAAAAAATAAAATAATTTTTTAAAAAATTCAAAATTCATACTTGCAAAACTTTAAAAAATATGCTATAATATAGATGATTTTAAAGGGTATCAGCAGATATGTGTTATACCCATGGAGGTATGGCATGAAAGCTACAATAAATACAAGTGTGCCAGTAAGCACAATTAAGGACGAAATATCGTCTAGCATAGGCAAAATTATTACAGTTAAGGAATATAATAGACAAAGAAAAATTACTCATCAATACACAGGTGTAATTATAGCTGTTTATGATAGAGTGTTTTTATTGGATGTTAATGTTAATAAATATCATTTAAACAAATCCTTGGCTTATGTAAACTTTTCTATTGGAGATATGGAATACGAATTAAATTAAAAAAACTGCAGATTCCTGCAGTTTTTTTGTGCTAAAGAAAATTAAACTTTAATTTTATTAATTTTTAAATTAAGCACGCCAGCTGGTGTAGTAATTTGAGCAATAGAGCCAACCTTTTTGCCAATTAGGCCTGCGCCGATAGGAGAATTGTAGCTAATGCGTCCATTAAGAGGGTCTGAGCCAACATCTCCAACAATGGTGTATTCAAAATCTTGGTTAGTAACAATATTGGTAAGGCTAACTTTACTACCAACACTAACGGTTTTGTTGTTTAGTGTTTTAGGGTCTACAACCTCTGCATTCTTTAAAGAAGTTTCTAGGCTGAATATTTCTGCTTCAACGCTAGATTGTTCTTCACGAGCAATATCGTATTCACTATTTTCGCTTAAATCCCCATAACTACGTGCTTCTGCTAATTTTTGTGCAACTTCCTGACGTTTAGTGGTTTTTAAGTAGTCTAATCTTTCTTTTGCTTTTTTGTAACCTTCTGGGGTCATTAATGTTTTTTCTTCCATATTCATCTCCGTTAGTTTAAATTATCAAACCTTATGATTATATCAAAAGACAAACTTTAAGTCAAATAAAATTAATTAGTAAAGTTCGCATTTTGTCTGTTTTGTTGTATTTACAACATTTTTATTGTAAATTATATAATCATAATGTCTATATTATATTCTCTGTAAGTTATAAATATTCCAAAACAGTAGATATTCTATTGTTTTGTATGGTCAACACAATATAATATTTTTGGCTTATAATATTATAACAAAAAATCGCTAATGATGTTCAGCCAATAGCGATAATTCAAAACGCTCAAATAAAACAGATTCAACAAAATCGTCTGGCTTAAAAGTGCATAGGTGAAATACGTTAAAATCGTAAGCGTGTTTGTCTAATAAAACAGGGGTTGGAATATGTAGCTCTTGGCTTAAGTTTTTTAGCATATCAAAAAAAGTGGTAGTGTGTGGGTCTACCGAAATTGTTGCTTGTTTTATTATTTTCCCCGAGCTTATTAATTTTCCCCAAATTTTAATCAAAATTCCTCCTAATGGTAAAATGAAATCTTATATATTATATTATAAACGCAATAAAAAATCAAATAAAATAGATTAAGAATTAATTGCACTAAAATTTTATTGACAATAACAATTAAAAGAACTAAAATATTTATATGAATAACTTAGTGGATTTTAGATTTATAGAAGACTATAATGTGCAAAGAATAGAAGAATCGTTTAAAGAAGCAATAAATAAGTTGGATTTTGCTAAAAACTTTAAAGAGGGAATGAAAGTTGTTTTGAATGTTTGTATACCAACTAAGGCAGATAAAAACACTGCTATTTGCACTCATCCAGCAGTGGTTGAAGCCATTGTTAAAGTTTTAACGGAATATAAAGTAAGCTGCATATTAACAGCTAGCCCTTATGGTAACTTTAATTTAACAAACTTAAATAATGTTTATTATGCAAGTGGTATGTTAGAGGTCTCAAACAAAACGGGCTTAGATTTGGACACAAGCCTAAAAACAACAGATCTTGAAATTACAAATGGTGTAAAATGCAAATCTGTTACTGTTTTGGAAGTTGTAGAAAATGCAGATTTAATAATAAATATTGGCAAGGTTAAATTTGATAAAAGGTTGGGCTATTTAGGTGTTAGCACAAACTTATTTGGCGCAGTGCCAGGAGAATTAAAAAATACATATTTAAATAGATTAAGCACTCAGCAGGATTTTTACAATCTTGCAATGGATATAAATATGGCATTAGCTAAAAAAACTATTTTAAATGTATTAGATGGTATTGTTGTTAGGGAAACTTCTGGTAGCCCACGTATGCTTTCAGCTTTAATTACTGGCACAAATATGTATAGCACAGATGCATTCTTATTAAACCTTTTAAATATAGATTATATCAACACAATAATAAAAATTGCAGGAGAACGCGGGTTTGTAAATTATACCACACCTTTTAAACAAACAGGAGATAGCGTTTCAACAATTAATGAAAGTAGTATTTTGCCTCACGAACTAAACTTGGACACTTTAATAAATGTAAACAATTTTTCTACACGTTCTTATTTTAATAAGCACCAACAATTAGTTACAATTAAACCAGAAGAATGCAAAGGTTGCACAGTATGCAGCAAGATTTGTCCAACAGGTGCAATTTTAATGAAGTATGATAAAAATGGAGAATTGTATGCTCATATAGATTATAAAAAATGCATTTATTGTAAAAAATGTGTTACTGCTTGTCCATATAGGGTTGTTAAAATTAAAACTCCACCAGCATATAAAAAACTTAATAAAACAATGAATAAATTAAACAATTCAAATACTTATCAAACCAAATAAACTAAGAGTTATGAATTTATAACAAATAAAATTAAAAGCTAAAAAATTTTTAAAACAAATTGAGGAAGAAGGTCTGTCTTCCTTATTTTCTAATTACAATGAAAAAGACGAAGTGGTTAATTATTTAAAATTAAAAATTTTGGCTCAATTACATTTTAACGTTCAGTTTGAACAATTTACGGATAAGGTGAGCCTTGCTTATTTGCATCAAGAAAAAGGTTGCAAGCAATTAATTTTAACAGAACAAGAAAGGGTTGATTTTGAATATATTTATAACGAATTGTCTAAATTTCCAAACAAGTTTTATGCACTAAATTTAAACAATATTTATGAAGATGTTGTAGATGAAAGCGGAAACAAAACTAAAATTTTGTATGATGTAGAAAAGCCCATAAATAAAAGTCTTCTTTATAATATTTTAGAAAAACTAAAAGCAATACGTCTTAATCAAGACTTACAAAAACTAAAAAGCAACAAATTAAAAACAGAAATGTTAAATAAAGTTATTAAGTTTGTAAAAGTAAAACTAACATTTTTTTATGAGCAGGAAAATTTGGCAAAAGCAATTTTATTAGTTTATTTTTTTAAAAACGGTTTAGGTTTGGAAGAGGTTTTGTTTAAAATAAGGGGACATTTAATATCAAGAGATGATGAATTAAGAGATAAAACAATAGAAAGCGAATATCGCAAAATTAATTATAACGAGCCATTTAACAGAATTGCAATTATGTCTACTAAGTGCGATAAAATTGTGGAAGAAATGAAACAACTTGATAACTATTATTCTAGCATAAAATGGGAAGATCTATCGCAAGAAGAAATTGTGCGAAAAACGGCAGAAATTGCATGCGAATTTACTACAATACATCCGTATTTGGATGCTAATGGACGAACGTCAAGAATGTTAGTTGATTACATATTAAAATCTAACAACATGGTTTCGCCTATACTATTTAAAGGTAATGATACTAGAATGAAATATTTAAAGGCAATAAGAAGATGTAATTATCATGCTTTTAAATTTTTTGAGGATTGGTTTGTAGAACAATATAAACAACAAATAGATCTACAATAATAATTAAATAAAAAAGCCAACTATGTAGTTGGTTTTTTAATCGTCATCATCTTGTAATTTTAATTTTTGTTTTTTCTTTTTATAACCAAAAAGTTTTAGTCTGCCTTTACCAAACAAAGTAACAAAAACAATATATACTGTAGCAACGCCAATAATCACATAAATTATACGGCTAAAAATGTTTGCTTGTGTGCCAAAAAGCCCTGCAATAAAATCGTATTGCAAACCACCAATCATAAGCCAATTAATGCCACCTAAACAAAGAAGGGTAAAAGCTATAAATCTCCACATAGGCACTCCTAAATTTATTTTGTGCCAAATTCTATCTTTTACACTGATTTTTATAATAAAAAAGAGTAATTATACTTACTCTTTTATAAAAATACAAGATTTATCTAAAATTGTTTCTAACTCAAAAATTAGGCTTTCTCTAATGGTTACAAGTTGATTTGTTTTGTAAGCATGGTTTGTTCCGGTATCTTTAATATAAACCTCATCAATGCCATTATATGAAAATAATATCTTGTTTATAGCGTCGTTTAAAACTTTGTCTGCAATATTATATTTTAACCAAAGTTTTTTAGGTTTTTCAACTTCAATTTCTTCTAGTTCTTGCTGTTGTTCACTAGCTTCATTTGTTTCTGCAGTTAATAATTCTAAACTGTCTGCAACAATACTAGGGCGGTCGCCGTCACGTAAATTAAATTTACCGCGTATGGCAACAACTGCATCAACTTTTAATAACTCTCTACACTTATCAAAAGTTTTAGGGAAGATAACTACATCAAAACTGCCAGTTAAATCTTCTATAGTTAAGAATGCCATTCTGCTACCAGACTTTGTTAAAGTAATACGCAGGTTACTTATTATACCGCCACAAGTAACGCTATCGCCATTTTTTAATCCGCCATATAATTCTTCAACTTCAGCACTTTCCCCATCGTTTTCGGTAATTAAATTATTGTAATCGCTATTAGAGACACCGTCATCTTCTAAATTCTCATCATCACCAGCTTCGCTAGGAAGTAGGCTAGAGTTAAAGGTAAATGTTTTAATAGTGTCCATAAAACTATCTAGAGGGTGCCCAGACAAATACATACCTGCAATTTCTTTTTCGTATTGAAGTTTAACGCTGTTTACAAATTCGTTAAGTTGAGGTATTTCATTCTTTTCAATTAGGGCAGTATCTTCAATTAAATCTCCAAATAAATTCATTTGTCCGTTCATAAGTTTGCGTTTTCTTTCTTGTGCACGGTCAATCATAATAGAATAAATGCCCATTAATTGACTTCTGGTTAAGCCAAAGCAGTCAAATGCACCTGCTTTAATTAAAGATTCTACACAACGCTTATTTAATGCTTGACTACCTGCGCGCCAAATAAAATCGCTAAAGTCTTTGTAAGGTCCGTTTTCGTTACGTTCGGCAACAATTTCGTCCATAACACCCACGCCAACATTTTTAAGCGCTGCTAAGCCAAAGCGGACAGTGTTTCCGTCTGTTGTAAAGTAGGTGTTGCTTAAATTAATGTCTGGTGGTAAAACTTCAATGTTTTCTTGTTTTGCGTAATAGCTTAAGTAGTATTTTAATTTATCACTTACAGTGATAAAGTTGTTTAAGATAGCTGTTAAAAATTCTTTAGGGTAGTAATATTTTAAATAAGAGGTTTGATAAATTAAGTCGGCATATGCTGCCGCATGAGATTTGTTAAATGCATAAGAAGCAAAGCCTTCCATTATGTTCCAAATTTTTGTTGCAACCTCTTCGCTTACGCCGTTGTTTAAAGCACCTTTAATTGCAGGGTTAAATTTGCCATGGTCGTCAGTAAAGGCTTCGCGTCCGTGCAAGAAGGCTTCTTTAAACGCCAACATTTCATCTAGGTGTTTTTTACCCATGGCGCGACGAATATTGTCTGCTTGACCCAAACTAAAGCCGGCCATAGATTGGCAAATTTTCATAACTTGCTCTTGATAAACTATGACGCCATAAGTAACATTTAGAATAGGTTCTAAAATAGGGTGGTCGTAAGTTGTATCTTCTGGGTGATGCTTGTTGTGAACATATTTAGGTATTTCACCCATAGGGCCTGGACGATACAATGCAACCGCCGCAACAATATCTTCTATACAAGTTGGTTGAAGATCTTTTAAGAATTTTTGGAAGCCGCCAGATTCTAGCTGGAATATACCTGCGGTGTTACCAGATGAAATCAGTTTATAGGCGTTAGGGTCATCATATTTACAAGCAACAAAACTTATATCTGCACCATGATTAACTTTTGCCATGGCAATAGCATCTTTAATTTGCGTTAAGTTTCGCAATCCCAAGAAGTCCATTTTTAAGTGCCCCAATTTTTCCATGTCGGCACCTTCAATTTGTGTGGTAATATCTTCGCCATTTCTGTTAAGTGGCACGAATTTTTCTAGTGCATCCGCACCAATAATAACGCCACATGGGTGGGTAGAAGTTTGTCTTTGGAAGTTCTCTACTTTAATTGCGACATCTACCATTTTTTTAACTTGCTCGTCATTATTATACATTTCAACAAGTTCTGGTATGGCATAAGTTGTGCCAAAGTCCTTATCGCCCGGCTTTGGCTCTGCAAAGCCAAAAACTTTAGGAAGCACAGGGCTTTTATAACCTGGTATATTTTTGGTAATTCTATCACAAACAGAATAAGGCACACGCATAACGCGTCCAACATCTTTAATGGCATTTTTAGCTTTCATTGTGCCAAATGTAATAATGTGAGCAACATGGTCATCGCCATATTTTTTGCGCACATAGTCAATAACCTCATCCCGTCTGGTATCTTGGAAGTCTACGTCAAAGTCAGGTGCAGACACACGCTCTGGGTTAAGGAAACGTTCAAAGAATAGTTCAAATTTAAGTGGGTCAATATCTGTAATGCCCATAGCATAAGCAACCAAAGAACCCGCACCAGAGCCACGCCCTGGGCCAACAGAGATGTCCATTTCACGTGCAGCGTTAATATAGTCCCAAACAATAAGGAAGTATTCTATAAAGCCAGAGCCTTCAATAATAGACATTTCGTGAGCAAGACGTTCTTTTATTTCGTCAGTATAATCGCCATACTTCTTTTTAATGCCTCTGTCTATAATATTAAGCATGTATTCTTTAGGCGTTGCACCAACCTCATCATTGTAACCGCCTTCTGGCACATAACTAGGGAAGTGGTAGTGGTTATTACCATAGTCAAAGGTTACATTGCATTTATCTGCAATCTCTAAAGTTGTTGCAAGTGCATCCTCATCGTTTGGTAAACCTTCTAACATTTGGTCGTAGGTTTTGAAATATAATTCGTCGGTAGGGAATTTTAATCGGTCTGGATCATCAACAAATTTTTGCATAGAAACACACATCAAAATGTCTTGCATTTCAGAGTCTTCTTTAAATAAATAATGCACATCGTTTGTTGCAACGGTTTTTATTCCAAATTGCTTTGCATATTTGCGTAAATGTTCGTTTACAATTTCTTGTTCTGGTAAACCGTTGTGTTGAAGTTCTAAATAAAAATCTTCGCCAAAAAGATTTTTAAACCATTGTATTAATTCTTCGGCTTTTTGATATTGTTCTTGAATTATAAGTTTTGGTATATCGCCAGCTAAACAAGCAGAAAGGCAAATTAAACCTTCGTGATATTTTTCTAATGTTTTATAGTCTATACGCGGTTTATAGTAAAAACCTTCTTTAAATGCAATAGAGTGGAGTTTGCAAATGTTTTTATATCCTTCTTCATTTTTTA